>NZ_NQYT01000073.1:0-17580 GCF_009192935.1 Xanthomonas sp. LMG 12461 | reverse complement strand
CGAGAATTTCCACGCGGAGCGTTTCGCCCTGCGCGACGCGGTATTGCTTACCGCCGGTGACCAGTACTGCGTACATGACCAGACTTCCTCTGTAGTTATTGTGGTCGTTCCTGCCGTGCCGTTTCGGGCAGACAGGAGCGGGATTGTAAGCCGCCGCGCGCGGCAGGGTCAAGCCCACCCAGGGCCGGACTGTCAAGCCCCGCGGGCCGGCGCGGCTGCCTGAACCAGCCAGCCGCCGGCGCCCGGCGGCGCTGGGATCTGCGGCAATTGCCCCCACCTGACAAGCTGGGTACGCTGATCGATTGCCGTCCCCTTTCCGCCCCCACACTGGCCAGCGGCACCGCCACGGCCGGCACATTCCGGAATCTCTTCATGGCGATGGATTACATCCGCATCCGCGGCGCGCGGACGCACAACCTCAAGAACCTCGACCTCGACCTGCCGCGCGACAAGCTGATCGTGATCACCGGCCTGTCCGGGTCCGGCAAGTCCTCGCTGGCGTTCGACACCATCTACGCCGAGGGCCAGCGCCGCTACGTGGAGTCGCTGTCGGCGTACGCGCGGCAGTTCCTCAGCGTGATGGAGAAGCCCGACATCGATCACATCGAAGGCCTGTCGCCGGCGATCGCGATCGAGCAGAAGTCGACCTCGCACAACCCGCGCTCCACCGTCGGCACCATCACCGAGATCTACGACTACCTGCGCCTGCTGTACGCGCGCGTCGGCCAGCCGCGCTGCCCCGACCACGGCTATCCGCTGGAGGCGCAGACGGTCAGCCAGATGGTCGACCAGGTGCTGACCCTGGACCCGGAGCAGCGCTACATGCTGCTGGCGCCGGTGATCCGCGAGCGCAAGGGCGAGCATGCGCAGGTGTTCGAACAACTGCGCGCGCAGGGCTTCGTGCGCGTGCGCGTGGACGGCGAGCTGTACGAGATCGACGCGGTGCCGGCGCTGGCGCTGCGCCAGAAGCACACCATCGAGGCGGTGATCGACCGCTTCCGCCCGCGCGAGGACATCAAGCAGCGCCTGGCCGAGAGCTTCGAGACCGCGCTGAAGCTGGCCGACGGCATGGTGTCGGTGCAGTCGCTGGACGACACCGCGGCCGCGCCGCACCTGTTCTCCTCCAAGTACAGCTGCCCGGTCTGCGACTACTCGCTGCCGGAGCTGGAACCGCGCCTGTTCTCGTTCAACGCGCCGATGGGCGCCTGTCCGAGCTGCGACGGCCTGGGCGTGGCCGAGTTCTTCGATCCCGAGCGGGTGGTGGTGCATCCGGAGCTGTCGCTGTCGGCCGGCGCAGTACGCGGCTGGGACCGGCGCAACGCGTACTACTTCCAGCTGATCGCCTCGCTGGCCAAGCACTACAAGTTCGACGTCGACGCGCCCTGGCAGTCGCTGCCGGCGAGCGTGCGCCAGGCGGTGCTGTACGGCAGCGGCGACGAGACCATCACCTTCACCTACTTCACCGATGCCGGCGGCCGCACCCAGCGCAAGCATCGCTTCGAAGGCATCATCCCCAACCTGGAGCGCCGCTACCGCGAGACCGAATCGCCGGCGGTGCGCGAGGAACTGGCCAAGTACATCAGCGAACGGCCGTGCCCGGACTGCAAGGGCGCGCGCCTGAACAAGGCCGCGCGCAACGTGTTCGTCGCCGACCGTCCGCTGCCGGACCTGGTGGTGCTGCCGATCGACGATGCGCTGAGCTTCTTCCGCCAGCTCGACCTGCCCGGCTGGCGCGGCGAGATCGCCAGCAAGATCGTCAAGGAGATCGCCGAACGGCTGGGCTTCCTGGTCGACGTCGGCCTGGATTACCTCACCCTCGAGCGCAAGGCCGACACCCTGTCCGGCGGCGAGGCGCAGCGCATCCGCCTGGCCAGCCAGATCGGCGCCGGCCTGGTCGGCGTGATGTACGTGCTCGACGAACCCTCGATAGGCCTGCACCAGCGCGACAACGAACGCCTGCTCGGCACCCTCACCCGCCTGCGCGACCTCGGCAACACGGTGATCGTGGTCGAGCACGACGAGGACGCGATCCGCCTGGCCGACTACGTGCTGGACATCGGCCCCGGCGCCGGCGTGCACGGCGGCGAGGTGGTCGGCCACGGCAGCGTGCAGGACCTGTTGAAGGCGCCGCGTTCGCTGACCGGGCAATACCTGTCGGGCAAGCGCCGCATCGAGATCCCGGCCAAGCGCCACAAGGCCAATCCGAAGATGACCCTGCACCTGCGCGGGGCCACCGGCAACAACCTCAAGAACGTCGACCTGGACATCCCGGCCGGCCTGCTGACCTGCATCACCGGCGTGTCCGGCTCGGGCAAGTCGACGCTGATCAACGACACCCTGTTCACCCTGGCGGCGAACGAGATCAACGGCGCCTCGCACAGCGTGGCGCCGTATCGCGAGATCGAGCACCTGGACCTGTTCGACAAGGTCGTGGACATCGACCAGTCGCCGATCGGGCGCACCCCGCGCTCCAATCCGGCCACCTACACCGGCCTGTTCACGCCGCTGCGCGAACTGTTCGCGCAGGTGCCGGAAGCGCGCTCGCGCGGCTACTCGCCGGGCCGCTTCAGCTTCAACGTGCGCGGCGGCCGCTGCGAGGCCTGCCAGGGCGACGGCCTGATCAAGGTGGAGATGCACTTCCTGCCGGACGTGTACGTGCCCTGCGACGTCTGCCACGGCAAGCGCTACAACCGCGAGACGCTGGAGATCCTGTACAAGGGCTTCAACATCAACGACGTGCTGGAAATGACCGTCGAGGATGCGCTGAAGCTGTTCGAGCCGGTGCCGTCGATCGCGCGCAAGCTGGAGACCCTGGTCGACGTGGGCCTGAGCTACATCAAGCTCGGCCAGAGCGCGACCACCCTGTCCGGCGGCGAGGCGCAGCGGGTGAAGCTGTCCAAGGAGCTGTCGCGGCGCGATACCGGCCGCACCCTGTATATCCTCGACGAGCCGACCACCGGCCTGCACTTCCACGACATCGAGGCGCTGCTGGGCGTGCTGCACAAGCTGCGCGACGAGGGCAACACCGTGGTGGTGATCGAACACAACCTGGACGTGATCAAGACCGCGGACTGGATCGTCGACCTCGGCCCGGAAGGCGGCCACCGCGGCGGCACCATCCTGGTCACCGGCACGCCGGAAGACGTGGCGGCCTGCCCGCAGTCGTACACCGGCCAGTTCCTGGCGCGGATGCTGCCGTCCACCAGCGCGCGCCCGGAGCAGCCGGCGGCGATGGCCAACAAGCCCGATGCGCGCCCGCCGCGCAAGGTCAAGCCGGAAAAGCCGGCGAAGAAGCAGGCGGTGGCCGCCAAGAGCGACAAGGCCAGCAAGAGCACCACCAGCACCGGCACCAAGAAGAAGAAGGACGTTTGATGAGCAGCGAACACAAGATCCTGGCGCGCATCCCGATCAGCGTGCGCTGGCGCGACATGGACAGCATGGGCCACGTCAACAACGCCAAGTACATCTCCTACCTGGAAGAGGCGCGCGTGCGCTGGATGCTGGGCGTGGAAGGCGTCTCGATGAGCGATCGCATCGCCCCGGTGGTGGCGGCGACCAACGTCAACTACCGCGCTCCGATCGTGTGGCCCAACGACATCCTGGTCGAACTGTTCGTCGAGCGCCTGGGCACCAGCAGCGTGACCATCGGCCACCGCATCGTCGACCAGCAGGACGAAAGCCGGCTGTACTCCGACGGCCACGTGGTGGTGGTGTGGATGGACACCCAGACCGGCAAGAGCGCGCCGCTGCCGGACGCCGTACGCAAGGCGACGAGCTGAGGCCTGCGCTTGCGCCGGGCGTGGCCCGGCGCATAGTCCGCAGTGCAACGGCGCTGCCCACGCAGGAGCGGCGTGCGCTCCTTGTGGGAGGGACTTCAGTCCCGACGACGGGTGGTCTCAGCCGACGCTGGGCTTCGCCCGTCGCGGCTGATCCCACAAAAGGGGACGAGAACCGCTCCTACGACGAGGGGAGGCGCCTTTTCCCGAGGAGGCTCCCCTACATCGCCTGCTTGCGCACCGTCAGCGTCGCATCGGCCTTGCCGCCGCCTTCCAGTTGCAACTGCAGCGGCACGGCCTGGCCTTCGGTCAGCGCACCCTTGCCCTGCATCAGCATCAGGTGCATGCCGCCGGGCTTGAGTTCCACGCGGGCGCCAGGCGCCAGCGGCACGCGCTCGACCGCGCGCATCCGGCTGACGCCGGCCACCAGCGTGGTTTCGTGCAACGACACATCGCCGAAAGCGGGGCTGCTGGCCCCGACGACCGCGACCGGCTTGCCACAGCCGTTGTGGAGCACGCCGTAGCCGGCGGTCATCGGCATCGCCGGATTCGGCGGCAAGCGCGCCCAGCCCTGCTCCAGAGTGACGCACGCCGGTTCCGCGGCCGACGCCGTGGCGGCAACCGCACACAGCACGAACAATACGCCAGCGAATGGTTTGGTTATCATCGCCGAGGTTCCTTCTTCGAAAGCAGACCGCAGCATGACGACGCTCATCGACGTGATCAACCATGGCCCCCTCCGCGAACTGCGCCTGGCGCGGCCGCCGGTCAATGCGCTGGACACCGATCTGTGCCGGCACCTGATCCAGGCGATCGAGCAGGCCGGCGCCGAGGGCGCGCACGGCATCGTGCTGTCGGGCAACGAACGCCTGTTCTCCGCCGGCATGGACGTGCCGCACCTGCTGAGCCATGGCGACGACCGCGCCAAGCTGCTGGGCAGTTGGCAGCAGTTCTTCGGCGCGGCGCGCGCCTTGGCCGCCAGCCCGATCCCGGTGGTCGCAGCGCTGACCGGCCACGCCCCGGCCGGCGGTTGCGTGCTGGCGCTGTGCTGCGACTACCGGGTGATGGCGCGCAGCCCCGATGCGGCGCATCCGCTGCACATCGGCCTCAACGAGACCCAGGTCGGCCTGGTCGCCCCGGAAGGCATCCAGCGCCTGCTGCGGCGGGTGGTCGGCGCGCACCGCGCCGAGCGCCTGCTGGTCGGCGGCGACCTGGTCAGCGCCGAGCGCGCGCTGGAGATCGGCCTGGTCGACGAACTGGTCGACGCCGACCTGGTGGTGGCGCGCGCGCTGGCCTGGCTGCTGGACCTGCTCAAGCGCCCGCGGCAGCCGATGCTGCAGACCCGTGCCATCGCCCGCGCCGACCTGCGCGCGGCGCTGGCCGACGAGCACATCGGGCTGGAGCGGCTGATCGACGACTGGCAGGCGCCGGACACCCAGGCCGCACTGCGCGCGCTGGTGGCGCGGCTGGGCAAGGGCTGAGCGGAGCGGGCACGCGGGCGGGCGCGGACGGCCCGCTATAATCGGCGCACGTCCGTCGCCAGGCCCCGTCTCTTGTCCGCCAAGCCCGCCCCCGTCGTCTCCGAACTGATCGAGCTGCTGTCGCTGGAGCGGCTGGAGGACAACCTGTTCCGCGGCCAGAGCCGCGACATCGGCACCAAGTACGTGTTCGGCGGCCAGGTGCTGGGCCAGGCGCTGTCGGCGGCGCAGGCCACGGTGGAGAACGCGCGCCGCGTGCATTCGCTGCACGCCTACTTCCTGCGCGCCGGCGACATCGAGCATCCCATCGTCTACGACGTGGACCGCACCCGCGACGGCGGCAGCTTCTCGGTGCGCCGGGTCACCGCGATCCAGCACGGCAAGGTGATCTTCTTCTGCGCGGCCTCGTTCCAGGAACAGGAGGACGGCGCCACCCACCAGCTGAAGATGCCGGAAGTGCCGCAACCGGAAGACATCGAGCCGACTCCGGCGGCGCGCCCGGACGTGCTGGCGACGCTGCCGACCAAGGTGCAGCGCTGGCTCTCGCGCGGCGGCCCGTTCGAGTTCCGCCACGTGTATCCGCGCGACGAACTGAATCCGCCCAAGCGTCCGCCGTTCCAGCAGATGTGGCTGCGCCTGAGCGAGCCGGTCGGCGATGCGCCGGAACTGCACCAGGCGCTGCTCGCCTACGCCTCCGACTTCCACCTGCTCGGCACCGCCACCTTCCCGCACGGCATCAGCTATTACACGCCGAACGTGCAGATGGCCTCGCTCGACCATGCGCTGTGGTTCCATCGTCCGTTCCGCGCCGACGACTGGCTGCTGTACTCGCTGGACAGCCCCAGCGCGCAGGGCGCGCGCGGCCTGGCGCGCGGGCAGTTCTTCACCCGCGACGGCACCCTGGTGGCCAGCACCGCACAGGAAGGCCTGATCCGCGTGGTCCCCGACGCCGACGCCGCGGCGCAGGTGCCGGCAAAACGCTGAGGACACGAACATGCGTCAGATCTTCAGCAGCCAACGCGTGGAAACCGCCGAAGGCGTCGCCGCCCTGCTGCGCGACGCCGGCATCGACGTGCGCCTGAGCAACGGCCGCTCCTACCGGACCCGGCGCAGCGGCCAGTTCAGCTATCTCGACCCGGTCGCGGCGCAGGCGCAGCCCACGGTGTGGGTGGTGCACGCCGACGACCAGCCGCGTGCACGCGAACTGCTGCGCGACGCCGGCCTGCTCGACAGCACCCGCCGCGATCCGGAACAGGGCCGTGCGCCCTACTTGAACGAGTTCCGCTCGCAGGTGGAAGCGGACGGCGGCAAGCGCTGGGCCTGGCGCATCCGCATCGCCCTGCTGCTGGCGATCGGTGCGGTGGCGCTGATCACCGTGCTGCGCCATCGCGACAACCGCGCGCCGACCACCGCACCAGCACAGGCACCCGCGACGCAACCGGCCACGCCCCCGGCGCAGGACACCGGCAGCGACGAAGTGCGCGTGCGCGTGCAGCCGGCGCCGCGCGGCAACTGAGCCGCGCCGAACGCAGGTCCACGCATGCGGTGGACGTCGCCTATGGCGATGACGTCCTGCCGATGATCGTCCTTGCGCGACGGCGGAGGCGCCAACGCTGCGACGGCAATCCGATCGGCACGGCGATCGCATCCTGCGCGCGGTGTCCGCCGTAGCGGAGACCGCCACCGCAACCGGCCGCGACGCTGCCGACGCGCCCCGCGCGACCACGCACGTCCCGCGCTGCACCTGCGCCGCACTGCACTGCACGCGACGGCAGGTTTCGGCCGATGGAAAAACAAGAACGCCCCTGCGCGCGGGGCGCAGGGGCGCTGTCGATCGGCGCCTTGGTGCAGTGACGCCGCGGCCACCGCCGCGGCGGATGGCTCAGTTGCTGTCCGGCGCCGGCATCGGCGGCGGCGGTGCGTCGCCACCGCGCTGCCCGCCCGGGCGATGCGCCCAGCGCTTGGCCTGCGCCGCATCGAACTCGGCGCGGCTGAGCATGCCGTCCTTGTTGGTGTCGGCCGCGGTGAACCAGGCATCGCGATGTTGCTTGGCGCGCAGTTCGAAGTCGGCACGGTCGATGTAGCCGTCCTTGTTCACGTCCATCTTGTCGAAGCGCGCGGCGAGCTTGGGATCGGCCTGCGCTTCGGCGCGGCTGATGCGGCCGTCCTTGTTGGTGTCCAGCTTGGCCATCATCGCGCCGGGCACGCCGTGGTCGCCCGGGCCGCCGTGACGGCCGTGGCGCGGCCACTCGTCGCGGCTGAGCTTGCCGTCGTGGTTCTTGTCCATGGCGTCGAAATGCTGGGCCAGGCGCGGATCGGCGGCGGCCTCGCTGCGGTCGATGACGCCGTCGCCGTTCTTGTCGAGCGCGGCGATGCCGCCGGCATCGGCGGGCGCGGCGGGATCGGCCGGCGGCGGGGGAACGGCGTAGGCGGTACCGGACAGCACGGCCAGCACGGCCAGGGCGAGCAGCGGGTTGCGAGACTTCATGGGTCACTCCCTGAGGATGATGAGGAACCTGCCGAGGACGGCAGGCGTCCGGCGCCGCAAGCGGCCCGCATCGCGGGCCGGCACCGCGGCGCCTTCCCTGCTGACAACGCCCCGTCGCCGCCGCGGTTGACCCGCCGCCGGGCGTATTCATCGACGGGACAGTCGCGGCCGCTGCGATGGCGAAGCGCTATGCTCGACGCATGGCCATCCATTCCGACGCCAGCGACGACCTGCGGCTGTTCCAGACCGGCCAGCACGCGTGTGGCTACTGGCCCGAGCGGCAGGCCCGCGACCTGGTGCTGGACCCGCACGATCCACGCCTGGGCGCGCTGTATCCGCTGGCGCTGAGCTGGGGCTTCCGCCGCTCCGGCGATCTGGTCTATCGCCCGCACTGCGACCATTGCCGCGCCTGCGTTGCGGTGCGCATCCCGATCGACGCGTTCGTGCCCGATCGCAGCCAGCGCCGCTGCCTGGCGCGCAATACCGATGTCGAAGTCCGCATCGTCGCCGCCGAGCGCAGCGAGGAACAGCTGGCGCTGTACCAGCGCTACCTGCGCCACCGCCATCCCGGCGGCGGCATGGACGATCACGGCGCGCACGAGTTCGACCAGTTCCTGATCGGCCGCTGGTCGCATGGCCGCTTCCTGGAGCTGCGGCAGCGCATGCCGGACGGAAGGCGTGGGCCGCTGCTGGCGGTAGCGGTCACCGATATCGCCGCGCAGGCGCTGTCGGCGGTCTACACCTTCTACGACCCGGACGCCGGCGCGCGCGGCCTGGGCACCCTGGCGATCCTGCAGCAGATCGCCTGGGCGCGACGCGAGGGCCTGCGCCACCTGTATCTGGGCTACTGGATCCGCGGCCACCAGAAGATGGACTACAAGCGCCGCTTCCGGCCGCTGCAGGCCTACGACGGCCGCCACTGGCGCGACTTCGACGACTATCTGCGCCAGCTCGGCGGCTAGCCGACGGCAACCGCTACCGCGCTGCCCAGCCGATGCCGCCGCAGGTCGCCGCGCCATCGTGCCGACATGCCGCGCATGCGAAAATCGGCGCATGACATCACGCCTCCTCCTGCTCGCCCTGACCCTGCTGTGCGGCGCCTGCGCGCACACCGCTCCCACGTCCTCCCCGATGACCGACGCCGCCGCGCCCGCCGCCAGGACGCTGCGCCTGGCCACCTACAACACCTCGCTCAATGCCGACGAACCCGGCGCGCTGATCGCCGCCCTGCAGGGCGACAGCGCGCAGGCGCGCAAGATCGCCGCGGTGCTGCAGCAGGTGCGCCCGGACATCGTGCTGCTCAACGAGTTCGACTACGACGAGGCGCACCGCGCCGCCGACCTGTTCGAGCAGCGCTACCTCGCGGTGCCGCAACCGCACGGCGGCGCTGCGCTGCGCTATCCCTACCGCTACCTGGCCCCGGTCAACACCGGCGTGCCCAGCGGCCTGGACCTGGACAACGACGGCCATGTCGGCGGCGAAGGCCGCGCGCGCGGCAACGACGCCTGGGGCTACGGCCTGCATCCCGGCCAGTACGGCATGCTGCTGCTGTCGAAGTACCCGATCGACACCGCGGCGGTGCGCAGCTTCCGCCTGCTGAAATGGAGCGCGATGCCCGGCGCGCTGCGCCCGGTCGATCCGGCCACCGGCCGCTTCTTCCACAGCGACGCGGTGTGGGCGCAGTTGCGGCTGTCGTCCAAGTCGCACTGGGACGTGCCGGTGCGCACCCCGCTGGGCGTGCTGCATGCGCTGGTGTCGCACCCGACCCCGCCGGTGTTCGACGGCGCGGAGAAGCGCAACGCCGCACGCAACCACGACGAACTGCGGCTGTGGCGCGAGTACCTGGACGATGCCGGCAGCGGCAAGGCGCGCTGGCTGTGCGACGACGCCGGCCGCTGCGGCGGGCTGGCCGCCGATGCGCAGTTCGTGATGCTCGGCGACCTCAACAACGACGTGATCGACGGCGACGGCCACCACGACGCGATCCGCGCGCTGGTGACGCATCCGCGCGTCCTGCAATACCCCACCCCGCACAGCGCTGGCGGCGAGGAGACCACGCGCGCCTACGCGGCCACCGGCATCGATCATCGCGGCCCACCGCAGCAGGTCACCGGCGATTTCGGCCCCAAGGCCGGCACCATGCGCCTGGACTACGTGCTGCCGTCGCGCAACTTCCGCTACCTGGACAGCGGCGTGTTCTGGCCGGCCTCCGATGACGCCTCCGCCGCCATCGCCGACGGCAGCGACCATCACCTGGTCTGGGTCGACGTCGCCGCAGGGCGGTAAGCGCAGGCGGCCCGGCGCGGCGCGCAGCATGGCGCCGCCTTGCAGCACCCACAGGCGGCCTGACGGCCGCCTTTTGCTTGCCTGGCCGGCGCGCCAGGCGCCTGGCGAGCGGCCTGCACCCGCGCGGCCGCGTTGACCGCTGGCCCCGAGGCATCGCCGGTGTGAGCAGGGCCCGACGCCTTCGCGGCAGCGGTGCCGTCCATCGGATCGCCCCTCCTGCGCAGCGCCTGCGCCGGGCATCGCCATCGGCCTTGATCCAGATCAAGGGCAAGACTGCGCCGACGCGGTCCAATGCCTCCCGCACCCGGTCGGGATGCGCAAGCGGATGGCGAGCATGCGAACGCAACAGTTGCAACAGGCGCTGGAAGGCCTCAATGGCGCCACTGCCGATATCGAGGCCTCGGCGCTGATCTCCCTGGACGGGCTGATGATCGCCTCGGCGATGCCGCAGGGCATGGACGAGGACCGGGTCGGCGCGATGTCCGCGGCGCTGCTCGCGCTGGGCGAGCGCAGCGCGCGCGAACTGGCGCGCGGCGCGCTGGAGCGGGTGCTGATCCAGGGCGAACTCGGCTACGTGATCATGAGTGCGGCCGGCCGCGAGGCGGTGCTCACCGTGCTGGCCAAACCCAGCGCCAAGCTCGGCCTGGTGTTCCTGGACATCAAGCGCGCCGCGCAGGCGCTGCAACAGATCCTGTAGGGGCGCCGCCATGCCGCTGCCGCCGATGCAAGCGCCGCACGAGCCGCACCGCAGCGCCGAGCTGCGCTACCACGACGGCAGCCGCCGCAAGGTGTACTGGAGCGAACGCGAGGTGGCCTACCCGGACGGGCGCCTGATCGTCTCGCGCACCGACCTGGAGGGCATCATCACCCACGCCAACGACGCCTTCGTCGAACTCAGCGGCTGGCCGCGCGAACTGCTGATCGGCGCACCGCACTGCATCCTGCGCCACCCGGAGATGCCGCGGCGCGCATTCCGCGAACTGTGGGACACCGTGCTGGCCGGCGAGAAGTGGCACGGCTACGTCAAGAACCTGCGCCGCGACGGCGCCTGCTACTGGGTCTACGCCACCGCCTTGCCGAACGTCCGCGACGGCCGCGTGGTCGGCTTCACCTCGGTGCGGCGCAAGCCGTCGCGGCGGCGCATCGACGCGCTGCAGCCGCTGTACGCGCAGTGGTTGCAGGACGAACGCGCGGAGCCGCTGGCATGAGCTGCACGTTCCTGGTCGCGCCGGACTTCGCGCCCGAGTACTTCGGCGGCTGGTACCTGCTCAGCACGGTGCTGCAGCGCCGCGCCGGCATCGGCCTGCGCCTGCTGATGCCGGCCGATGCCGCCGAACAGCGGCAGTTGCTGGACGACAGCGTCGTCGACCTGGTGTACGCCAGTCCGTTCGACGCCAGCGCGTTGATCCGCGACCGCGGCTACCTGCCGCTGGTCAGGCCGCGCGGGCACGCCGACGAGGTGGTGATCGCGAGCGCAGCCGAGGCGCCGGCACGCTGCGTGGAAGACCTGCCCTACGGCTGCCGCATCGCGCTGACCGCCAACCAAGACGTACGCCTGATCGGCCTGCGCCTGCTGGAACCGGCCGACCTGGAGCCGGAACGCATCGCCTGGCGCCCGGCCAGCAGCTACGCCGCGGTAGCGCGGCTGCTGCTGGAAGGCGAAGCCGATGCCGGCCTGTTCCTGGCCACCGCCTACCACGGCCTGTCGCGCCTGACCCGCGCGCGATTGCGCCCGCTGGTGGAAAGTGCGCTGTGCGACATCGGCCACGTGCTGCTGGCGCATCCGCGCCTGGGCCCGCAACTGCCGGCGCTGCGCGACGCCCTGCTGGCGCTGGGCGATGCCGCGCATCGCGACGACCAGGCAGTGCTCGATGCGCTGGGCCTGGAACGCGGCTTCGAGGCGATGGCCACGGAGGACGCCGAATTCATGATCGACCTGATCGACACCTTGCTGGACTGAGGCGCCCATGCCCACGCTTCCCGCTCGCGATCCCGCACGCCTGGTGATGCGCACCCATGCCCGTGCCCTGCTGCGCGACCCGCGCGACGCCGCCGCGCACCTGGCGCGGCTGCACGCCGCACTGCAGTTGCACGACAACGAACCGACCCAGGGCGTGCTGGCCGACCTGTTCGTGGCCTTGCCGCGGCACGACGTCGCCTTGCGCCAGCTGGCGCTGCAGATGGCCGCGGCGCATCTGGCGCCGCACGTGGCCGAGACCTTCCAGCGCCACAGCCAGGGCCACGCGCTGCTGCCGATCAACGCCCTGGCCACGCGCTGGAGCGTGCTGGCGCGGCCGTCCGCCGACGTGCCGGCGCGGGTGCGCCGGGCCAGCCCGGACCATTCGCGGCGGATGGTGCGCGAGGTGGTGGACGCGCTGTGCGACGGCGCACCGATCGCCGCGGCGCGCTGCGAGCGCGAGTTCCTGGACTACTGCATCAGTTGCCAGGACAAGCTCGCCTTCATGCTCGCCACGCGCGAACTGCGCCGCCATGCGCTGGCCCTGGGCGACCGCTGGGACAGCACCGCGCGCTGGCTGCAGCAGCGCGAGCCGCTGGGTGGCCGCAACGTCGACGCCCTGTCCTTTTCCAGCGCGAGTGCGCCGCGATGACCGCCCCCGACCCGACCGGCTCCGAACCGACCTGGCTGATGCCGACCCCGCACGGCGTGCTGCACGGCTTCGCCAGCGCCACGCCCGACCGCCTGCAGCGCGCGCTGCAACTGCTGCTCGGCGCGCACGGCGCGCTGTCGCTGCAGGAGTGGCGCCAGCGCGTGGGCGGCGACGCACAGCGGCTGCTGCAGGAGGCGCGCGAACAGCAATGGGTGCAGTTGCTGCGGCGCGCAGTGCCGGGCCCGGAAATCCGCCTGGACGATTTCGCCCAGCATGTGATCGCCCCGCTGTCGGCCGAACGCCGCGCGGTGCTGGCCTCCGACAGCGGCTTCTGCCTGGGCCATGCCGGCCTGGACCAGGAACAGGCCGACACGCTGAGCGTGGCCGCGGCCGACTTCTCCGGCTTCGCTCAGCGTCAGAGCGCGCGCGGCTGGCACGGCGCGCACCGCTACGTGGCGTTCTACAGCGAGCCGCAACTGCTGCTGCCGGACTGGTCGTTCGTGCCGTTCTGGGTCGACGGCGCCGGCTACTGGCTGGTGCTGGGCGGCGAGGCGCTGCTCAACAACCTGGCGATGGTCGAACTGGTGTGGAGCATCCGCCTGGCGGCGGCACGGTTCGCGCCGCCGGCTTGAGGGCCGGGAATGGGGAATCGGGAGTGGGGAATGGGAAAGCGGGTCCCCTTTGGCCCCGCTTTCGAGCGCTCGCCGTTTTATGCGTCCAGGTCGATGGTGAGGGCGGCGGCGGCGGCGCGGGCGATCTGGCGTGCCTGCTCGATGTCGGCGCCGCGGGCCAGGGTCACGCCGACGCGGCGGTGGCCGTGCACGCTGGGCTTGCCGAACAGACGCAGGGCAGTGTCAGGGGCCTGCAGGGCGGCATCGACGTTGCCGAAGCGCGGCACGCCTTCGCCGTGGGCCAGCAGCGCGCACGAGGCCGACGGGCCGTTCTGGCGGATCGCCGGAATCGGCAGGCCGAGGATCGCACGCGCATGCAGGGCGAACTCGCTCAGTTCCTGCGACACCAGGGTGACCAGGCCGGTGTCGTGCGGCCGCGGCGACACTTCGCTGAACCAGACTTCGTCGCCCTTGACGAACAGCTCCACGCCGAACAGGCCCCAGCCACCGAGATCGTCGGTGACCGCACGGGCGATGTCCTGAGCGCGCTGCAGGGCCAGCGCCGACATCGACTGCGGCTGCCAGCTCTCACGGTAGTCGCCGTCCTTCTGCCAGTGCCCGATCGGATCGCAGAACGCGGTGCCGCCGGCGTGGCGCACGGTCAGCAGGGTGATCTCGTACTCGAAGTCGATGAAACCCTCGACGATGCAGCGGCCGGCACCGGCGCGGCCGCCAGTCTGCGCGTACTCCCACGCCGCGTCGATATCGGCGGCGCTGCGCAGCGTGCTCTGGCCCTTGCCGGAGGACGACATCACCGGCTTGACCACGCACGGCAGGCCGACCGCGGCGATCGCTTCGCGGTACTGCTCGGGCGTGTCCACGAAGCGGTACGGCGAGGTCGGCAGGCCCAGGGTCTCAGCGGCCAGGCGGCGGATGCCTTCGCGGTCCATGGTCAGCCGCGTCGCACGCGCCGTCGGGATCACCCGCTGGCCGAGGTCGCGCTCCAGCGCCACCAGCGTTTCGGTGTGGATGGCCTCGATCTCCGGCACGATCAGGTGCGGCTGCTCGCGCGCGATCAGTTCGCGCAACGCCATCGCATCGAGCATGTCGACCACGTGGCTGCGGTGCGCGACCTGCATCGCCGGGGCGTCGGCATAGCGGTCCACCGCAATCACTTCCACGCCGAAGCGCTGCAGTTCGATCGCCACTTCCTTGCCCAGCTCGCCGGAGCCAAGCAGCAGCACACGGGTGGCGGAAGCGGACAACGGGGTTCCCAGAGTGACCATGGCGGCGGCGCCTGCGCGAAGAGGGGAGCCGTATTCTACCGGGCCAATGCCCTACCCCGGCACAGGACCGGCCGCGCCATCGTCGGCGCGCAGCGAGGTGCTATCTTCCGCAACGTCACTGGGGATGTCGCCATGCACGTACACAGCGCCGAACACCGCCACGGCACGCCCTGCCGCACCACCGAGGCGCGCGCATGCATTCGCTGATACCGGCCGAGGCCTACATCGACGAGGCCTGGTTCGCCCGCGAGCGCGAAAAGTTGATGATGCCGCTGTGGCAGTTCGTGGCGCCGCGCATGCTGCTGGACAAGCCCAACGCCTTCGTGCGCCGCTCGATCTGCGGCGTGGACGTGGTGGTGCAGCACATCGACGGCGAACTGCGCGCCTTCGACAACCTGTGCCTGCACCGGCAGAACCCGCTGCAACAGCAAGCGCAGGGCGTGCGCCCGTTGGTCTGCGGCTACCACGGCTGGCGCTACGGCGCCGACGGCGGCGTGGACAATATTCCGTTCCAGGACGAGGCCTACCGCCTGGCCCCGGAAGCACGCGCCTGCCTGCGGCTGCGCCGCTTCGCGGTGGCCTGCATCGGCAAGCTGGTGTTCGTGAACCTGTCGCCCGCGCCGATGCCGCTGGAGGCGCAGTTCTCGCTGGAGGCGCTGGAGATGCTGCGCGCCGCTTCCGAACAGTTCGACGACGAAGTGCTGGTGGCGACCTTCGAGGCCGACTTCAACTGGAAGCTGGCCTACGAGAACCTGCGCGACGCGCTGCACCCGCGCTTCGTGCATGCGCGCACGCTGGCGCAGCAGGTGAAGTTCCAGGTGCAGATGGACGATGCCGGCGTCGCCGAGGCGCGCCGCTACCATGCCGAGGGCAGCGCCTCGCGCGAGGCGCATCTGGCGCGCCTGCGCGATTTCAGCAGCGGCGGGCTCAACGAGCCGTTGGTGGCGATGGCGCACTATCCCTGGCACGCGCACGTCGAACGCTTCGGCAACGACGACTGGTATCTGAACTGGCTGCTGTACCCGAACCTGCACATCGCCTCGGGCTCGGGTGGCTATTCCTTCATCATCGAGCACCACCAGCCGGTATCGGCGCAGCGCACCGACCTGCTGGTCTACTACGTCACCGCGCGCAAGAAGCAGCGCTATCCGGGTTCCGACGCGGTGCTGCTGGGGCACCTGCACGGCGCCGAGAAGGTACTGCGCGAGGACATCGAGATCATGGAGCAGGTGCAGTCGGGACTGCGCGCCGGCGCCCCGCGCGCGGTGCTGGGCGACTACGAGCACGCCAACATGCAGATCGAACGCTGGTACATGGACGTCATGGAGGGCCGCCATGTCCTCTGACAAGTACGTGGTCGGCAGCGGTGCGCTGCTGCGCTGGGCGCTGGCGGCCTGGGCCGAGGCGGCGCCGGAGTGCGTGCTGCACCCGGTGGACGTGGCCCAGGGCAAGGACTACCGCTTCGACCTGGATGCCCTGCACGCACTGGCCGACACCGGCGCCACCGCCTTCGTCGCCTGGGGCGCGCAGTTCCTCAACTTCCGCCGCCAGGAGCTGATGGGCGAACTGAAGGCGCGCGGCTTCAGGATGCCGCCGCTGATCTGCCGCGGCGCGCAGGTGGCCGCGAGCGCGCGCGTTGGCGAGAACTGCGCGATCGGCGCCGGCGCCATCGTCGATGCGCACTGCGACATCGGTTTCAACGCCTGGATCGGCGCGGCGGCGGTGCTGGAATCGGCGGTCAAGGTCGGCGCCTCGGCATGGATCGAGGCCGGCGTGACGCTCGCTGCCGAAGCGCAGATCGGCGCCCAGGCCACGCTCGGCCGACAGGTCGACATCGGCCCCGGCGTGCGCATCGGCAAACGCTGCCAGATCGAGATCCCCGGCCGCTACCGCAGCGACATCGCCACCGGCACCCATCACCTCAGCGGTTTCCGCTCGCCGGTGCTGATTCTCGGCGGGTGAGTGGCCGCCTCGGCGGCCGGGAATCGGGAATCGGGATTGGGGAATCGTAAAAGCGCTGGGTCTGCTGCCCCCGGCGTGACGGCACGCGGCCGATGGATGCACACCGCCGACGCCCGCCAAGTCGACACCCGGGCTGCCGCCGCAGCACCTGCCCCTTCATACCTCGCGACTTCAGCGCCCTACCGATCCTCAAAAGCGGATGCCGCGCGCAGGCGGGAAGCGGAGAGTCATAAGGCTCCCCTAGGCTGTATCGACATTCATTTCAGCCACATTGGGATAGAGGCCAGATACAGGAAAGCCAAGAAATGAGTTGGCTTGCGATCGAAGCGCGTGGCGATACGGCGGAACTGCTTGAGCTTGGCGAAGCAACGTTCGATGCGATTGCGTAACCGGTAGCGTGCTTTGTCGTAGCGGCGCGGCCGCTGGCAACTGCGTGGAGGGATCACCGCCTTGGCGCCTCGTGACCTGATCAACGCCACCAGTTCACGACTGTCATAGCCCTTGTCGGCCAGCACATATTTCGGCTTGAACCCGGCCAACAAGGCGCGCGCTTGCGTGATGTCGTTACGCTGCCCACCTGTCAGCACGACCCGCACCGGCCGGCCCTGGCTATCCACGGCCAAGTGGATCTTTGTGCTCAGGCCTCCTCGGGAGCGCCCCAGAGCCGAGTCCGAAGCCCCCCTTTTCCGGTCGCCGCCTGTGCATGCGCCCGGACGATGCTGCTATCGATCATCAGGTACTCGTTGTCTCGAGCCCGAGTCAGGCTCTGGAAAATCCGCTCCCAGACGCCCTTGGCGGCCCAACGGGTAAAGCGTTTGTGCACGCTTTTGTAGGCCCCGTAGCGCGGCGGCAGATCACTCCAGCGTGCGCCGGAGCGCAACACCCACAGCACGCCATTGACGAAAGTCCGGTTGTCCGCTGCTGTGCGGCCCGGGTCACTGGCTTTGCCTGGAAGCAAGTCTTCGATCCGCTCCCATTGGCTCTGGGTCAATTCATAGCGGCTGGGCCGCGACGTGATGGTCTTCGACATCCCAAAAAAATACCGCTGAATGTCGATACAGCCTAGACCCGCCCGCCCCCATGA
>NZ_NQYT01000072.1:2500-5854 GCF_009192935.1 Xanthomonas sp. LMG 12461 | reverse complement strand
GATGTGCACCTTCCCCCGCAAAGGGGGCCATGGTCCCGAGGGGAGAAGAAGGAACCGAGCCCCTCTCCCGCCGGGAGAGGGGCTGGGGTGAGGGTACGGCGCGCAGCCCCCGGGTGGCATGTCGCCGCGGGGCGTGCGCCCGGCCTTCCATCGCCTGGGCGCGTCGTGTTGGTTTTTCGCCCGCGCAATAAAAAATCCCCGTCCTTGAGGGACGGGGATTTGGGGTAAAGCCCCTGGCGATGACCTACTCTCGCATGGCTTGAGCCACACTACCATCGGCGCAGCTGCGTTTCACTTCCGAGTTCGGGATGGGATCGGGTGGTTCCACAGCGCTAATTTCACCAGGGAGACGGTTGGAGTGTCGCCGCGTGCGTGTTCTCGGTTGTTGGACCGAGGACGGCAGGGCGCCAGCCTCTCATGGGGTGTGATGTAGCGAGCGAGTGAGAGCGATCGACGTGTGTCGCGCTAAGGGATGCTTATGAGGAAGCATCTTGAGGTTATATGGTCAAGCCGCACGGATCATTAGTATCAGTTAGCTCAATGCATTGCTGCACTTACACACCTGACCTATCAACCACGTAGTCTACATGGTTCCTTTAGGGGACTTGTGTCCCGGGAGATCTCATCTTGAGGCGCGCTTCCCGCTTAGATGCTTTCAGCGGTTATCGCTTCCGAACATAGCTACCCGGCAATGCCACTGGCGTGACAACCGGAACACCAGAGGTTCGTCCACTCCGGTCCTCTCGTACTAGGAGCAGCCCCTCTCAAATCTCCAACGCCCATGGCAGATAGGGACCGAACTGTCTCACGACGTTCTGAACCCAGCTCGCGTACCACTTTAAATGGCGAACAGCCATACCCTTGGGACCGACTACAGCCCCAGGATGTGATGAGCCGACATCGAGGTGCCAAACACCGCCGTCGATATGAACTCTTGGGCGGTATCAGCCTGTTATCCCCGGAGTACCTTTTATCCGTTGAGCGATGGCCCTTCCATACAGAACCACCGGATCACTAAGACCTACTTTCGTACCTGCTTGATCCGTCGATCTTGCAGTCAAGCACGCTTATGCCTTTGCACACAGTGCGCGATGTCCGACCGCGCTGAGCGTACCTTCGTGCTCCTCCGTTACTCTTTAGGAGGAGACCGCCCCAGTCAAACTACCCACCATACACGGTCCCCGATCCGGATTACGGACCTAGGTTAGAACGTCAAGCACGACAGGGTGGTATTTCAAGGATGGCTCCACTGCAGCTAGCGCCACAGTTTCATAGCCTCCCACCTATCCTACACAGACGAACTCAACGTTCAGTGTAAAGCTATAGTAAAGGTTCACGGGGTCTTTCCGTCTTGCCACGGGAACGCTGCATCTTCACAGCGATTTCAATTTCACTGAGTCTCGGGTGGAGACAGCGCCGCTGTCGTTACGCCATTCGTGCAGGTCGGAACTTACCCGACAAGGAATTTCGCTACCTTAGGACCGTTATAGTTACGGCCGCCGTTTACTGGGGCTTCGATCAAGAGCTTCGCCTTGCGGCTGACCCCATCAATTAACCTTCCAGCACCGGGCAGGCGTCACACCCTATACGTCCACTTTCGTGTTTGCAGAGTGCTGTGTTTTTGATAAACAGTCGCAGCGGCCTGGTTTCTGCGACCCTCTTCAGCTATAGCTCGCACGAGCCACCAAAAAGGGTGCACCTTCTCCCGAAGTTACGGTGCCATGTTGCCTAGTTCCTTCACCCGAGTTCTCTCAAGCGCCTGAGAATTCTCATCCTACCCACCTGTGTCGGTTTACGGTACGGTCTGCGTAAGCTGAAGCTTAGGAGCTTTTCCTGGAAGCGTGGTATCAGTGACTTCGTCTAAAAGACTCGTCTCGGTGCTCGGTCTTAAAGGATCCCGGATTTGCCAAAGATCCAAACCTACCGCCTTTCCCCGGGACAACCAACGCCCGGTACACCTAACCTTCTCCGTCCCTCCATCGCACTTACGCGAGGTGCAGGAATATTAACCTGCTTCCCATCGACTACGGCTTTCGCCCTCGCCTTAGGGGCCGACTCACCCTGCGCCGATTAACGTTGCGCAAGGAAACCTTGGGCTTTCGGCGTGCGGGTTTTTCACCCGCATTGTCGTTACTCATGTCAGCATTCGCACTTCCGATACCTCCAGCAGACTTCTCAATCCACCTTCGCAGGCTTACGGAACGCTCCTCTACCGCGCATCGCTTATCGCGATGCACCCCAAGCTTCGGTTCACTGCTTAGCCCCGTTAAATCTTCCGCGCAGACCGACTCGACCAGTGAGCTATTACGCTTTCTTTAAAGGGTGGCTGCTTCTAAGCCAACCTCCTGGCTGTCTATGCCTTTCCACATCGTTTTCCACTTAGCAGTGAATTTGGGACCTTAGCTGTGGGTCTGGGTTGTTTCCCTTTTCACGACGGACGTTAGCACCCGCCGTGTGTCTCCCATACAGTCCGTCTCGGTATTCGGAGTTTGCAATGGTTTGGTAAGTCGCGATGACCCCCTAGCCATAACAGTGCTCTACCCCCGAGAGGATACATATGAGGCGCTACCTAAATAGCTTTCGAGGAGAACCAGCTATCTCCGGGTTCGATTAGCTTTTCACTCCTAATCACACCTCATCCCCTACCTTTGCAACGGGAGTGGGTTCGGGCCTCCAGTCAGTGTTACCTGACCTTCACCCTGGGCATGACTAGATCACCCGGTTTCGGGTCTACTGCCCGCGACTATGCGCCCTTATCAGACTCGGTTTCCCTTCGCCTCCCCTATACGGTTAAGCTTGCCACGAACAGTAAGTCGCTGACCCATTATACAAAAGGTACGCAGTCACTCTTGCGAGCTCCTACTGCTTGTACGCACACGGTTTCAGGATCTATTTCACTCCCCTCTCCGGGGTTCTTTTCGCCTTTCCCTCACGGTACTGGTTCACTATCGGTCGGTCAGGAGTATTTAGCCTTGGAGGATGGTCCCCCCATGTTCAGACAGGGTTTCACGTGCCCCGCCCTACTCGTCTTCACTGGTATGGCCCTTTCAAATACAGGGCTATCACCTTCTATGGCCAACCTTTCCAGGTTGTTTTTCTAAAACCATACCAGCTTAAGGGCTAGTCCCCGTTCGCTCGTCACTACTTAGGGAATCTCGGTTGATTTCTTTTCCTCCGGTTACTTAGATATTTCAGTTCACCGGGTTCGCTTCCAGCAGCTATGTATTCACTGCAGGATACTGCCGAAGCAGTGGGTTTCCCCATTCGGACATTGCCGGATCAAAGCTTGTTGCCAGCTCCCCGACACTTTTCGCAGGCTGCCACGTCCTTCATCGCCTCTGACCGCCAAGGCAT
>NZ_NQYT01000071.1:0-41948 GCF_009192935.1 Xanthomonas sp. LMG 12461 | reverse complement strand
GCGTGTCATCATTCCCGAGTATGCGGGGTGGGGTCGGGCGGGCGCGCGGCCGGCGTTGCGTGGCGCAGCGCCTGACTGGCCGTCAGGTCAAGCCGCGCGGCGCCGGCCGCGCGCCTGCCAGGCCCAACCCGAAGGGCCGCGATTGCGCGCGCCCATGGCCGCGTCATCGCTCGGGCGTGGACGGACGTCCACTTCCTCGCTCTTCCTTGCCACAGGCGCGCGCAATCGCGGCGCGGCATGCTCGGGGATTGATGACACGCCCTAGGTCACGCGCTGGAGACGCCGGCGCAATCGGAAGCGGCATGCGGCACATCGAGAACCGTGCGCAATGCCGCAAGCAGGCACGGCATGCGCCAACCGCCGTGCCGTTGCTCTGCTCGCAATCGCGACGGGTCAGCCCGCCGCAGTGCGCGGTGCGCTGGCGTTGGTGCCCAGCTGCGGCCAGCGCTTCAACACCGCGGCACGGATGCCGGCGGCGTCGATGCCGGCTTCGGCCAGCAATTGCTCGCGGCTGGCGTGGTGCTGGAACGCGTCGGGCAGGCCCAGGTGCAGCACCGGGCGCAGCACGCCTTCGGCGTTGAGCAGCTCGGCCACGCCGGAACCGGCACCGCCGGCCACCACGTTGTCCTCGATGGTCACGAAGCCTTCGTGGCTCTGCGCCAGCTCCAGCAGCAGGGCGCGGTCCAGCGGCTTGACAAAGCGCATGTTGACCACGCTCAGGCCGAGCTCGCGGCCGACCTGTTCGGCCGCCGCCAGGGTCGCGCCGAACGCCAGCAGCGCCACCGTGTGGCCCTGCGCGCGCACTTGCGCCTTGCCGATCGGCAGGGGTTCCAGCGTGGTCCCGGGGGCGATCCCGGGGCCGGTGCCGCGCGGGTAGCGCACGGCGGCCGGGCCGGCATGGCGCAGGCCGGTGCTGAGCAGTTGCCGGCACTCGGCTTCGTCGGCCGGCGCCATCACCACCAGGTGCGGCACGCAGCGCAGGAAACTCAGGTCCAGGTTGCCGGCATGGGTGGCGCCGTCCGGGCCGACCACGCCGCCGCGGTCGATCGCGAACAGTACGTCGAGCTGCTGCACCGCCACGTCGTGCACCAACTGGTCGTAGCCGCGCTGCAGGAAGGTGGAATAGATCGCCACCACGGGCTTGGCGCCGTGCACGGCCATGCCCGCGGCCAGGGTCACCGCGTGCTGCTCGGCGATGGCCACGTCGAAATAGCGCTGCGGGTATTCCTTGCTGAAGCGCACCAGGCCCGAGCCTTCGCGCATCGCCGGGGTGATCGCCAGCAGCGCCGGATCGGCCGCGGCCATGTCGCAGATCCAGTCGCCGAACACGTCGGTGTAGGTCGGCGCCTTGGCGCCCGGCTTGGCCACCAGGCCCTTGCTCGGATCGAACGGGCCCACGGCGTGGTAGCCGATCTGGTCGCCCTCGGCCAGCTCGTAGCCCTTGCCCTTGGTGGTGATGACGTGCAGCAGCTGCGGACCCTTGAGGGTCTTGAGCGTCTTCAGCGCGCCGAGCAGCGCCGGCAGGTCGTGGCCGTCGATCGGGCCGGTGTAGTGGAAGCCCATTTCCTCGAACAGCGTGGACGGCACGAACATGCCCTTCCAGTGCTCTTCCCAGCGCCGCACGAAGCGCGCGGTGGGGTTGCTCTTCTTGTCGCCGAGGATCTTCTTGCCGCCCTCGCGGATGGCGTTGAGGGTCTTGCTGCCGCTCATCCGCCCCAGCATCTTGGTGACCCCGCCGACCGCCTCGGAGATCGACATGCGGTTGTCGTTGAGGATCACCAGCAGGTTCGGTTCCGGATCCATGCCGCCGGCGTGGTTCAGCGCCTCGTAGGCCATGCCCGCGGTCATCGCGCCGTCGCCGATCACCGCCACCACCTTGCGCTCGTCGCCCATGCGCTGCAGCGCCACCGCCATGCCCAGCGCGGCCGAGATCGAGGTGGAGGAATGGCCGACGCCGAAGGTGTCGTACTCGCTTTCCTCGCGCTTGGGGAACGGCGCCACGCCATCGGCCTGCTTGACCGTGTGGATGCGGTCGCGGCGTCCGGTGAGGATCTTGTGCGGATAGGTCTGGTGGCCGACGTCCCACACCAGTTGGTCGACCGGTGTGTCGTAGAGGTAGTGCAGGGCGACGGTGAGTTCGATCACGCCCAGCCCGGCGCCGAAATGGCCGCCGCTCTTGCCGACGCACTCGATCAGAAAGGCGCGCAGTTCCTCGGCGATGGCCGGCAGCTCCGATTCATCGAAGCGACGCAGTTCGGCGGGGACCTGGATGCGCGAGAGGCGCGGATAGCGGGTGGGGTCGATCATCGGAATGGAGGTTCAGCGGACCTGTCATTTTCCTCTCCATTCCGGGCACGCGCAATCAACCCGTTCAGTCGCGGGCGCGTGGATGGTCGGTTTCGGCCGGGGTGCGGCAATCCGTCGCAGCGGGCGTGAGGGCGGCGTGAGGCCGCGCAGCTACAACGAGAGCTTGGAACGCTTCGGCAACTGCGCCTTCAGGAACGACATCTGGTCGGCCAGGATGTTGCGGTTGGACAGGATCAGATGCTCGATCCAGCTCGGCCGGTACGGCACTGCCAGCAGCGGCATCGACGCCTGCTGCGGGGTGCGGTTGCCCTTGCGCGAATTGCAGTGGAAGCACGCGGTGACCACGTTCTCCCAGATGTCACGGCCGCCCTTGGACACCGGCAGCACATGATCGCGGGTCAGTTGCGGGCGGCTGAACTGCTGGCCGCAGTACAGGCACAGTTGCGCGTCGCGGGCGAACAGCGCGGTATTGGTCAGGGTCGGGGTGGGGTCGAGCGCACGCGCATGCGCGTGGCCGCGCGCGGCGATGATCGGATGCAGCTCCAGCACGCTGCGCTCGCCGCTGGCGCGACAGATACCGCCGTGGATATGCAGGCACGGCTCGCCGAGAGTCCAGGCGACCGCGCCGCGTGCGTACAGGCAGGCGGCGTCCTGCCAGTTGATCCAGTCCAGCACGCGGCCATGCGCGTCCAGCGACAGCAGCCGGACCGAAGGCAGGTGGGAAGGGGACGCCGCAGGCGACGGGACCGCGGCCGAGGCGCCGCAGGCCCCGGTATCGATCAGACCAAGCGTTGTTGTGTCTGTCTCCATCGGGAAGACAGCTTATACCCGATTGGTGACGGTTTGTGTATCGGTCGCGGCGGGCCGTGCGGCCCCGGCACGGCGTGCATGCCGGGGCTGCGTTCGGACCTGGATGTGCGACTCAGAACTGCGCGTCGGCCAGCGTCATCAGCGGCGCGGCGCCGCTGTCGATGGCCGCGGCGTGGGTCAGCGTGCGCGGCAGCAGGCGGGCGTAGTAGAAGCGCGCGGTCTCGCGCTTGGACTGCTTGAACGCCTCGCCGTGCGCCGAGGCCTCGGCCGCGGCGACGCTGCGCGCCCACCAGTAGGCCAGCACCACGTAGCCGGAATAGAACACGTAGTCGTAGCTGGCCGCGCCCAGTTCCTCGGGATTGCCGGCGGCGCGCTGCAGGATGCGCTTGGTCAGCGCCGCCCACTCGGCGGCCTTCTCGCGCAGCGGCGCGACGAATTCGGCCACCGCCGGGTTGTCGGCGTGCTCGGTCAGGAAGGCCTCGATCTGCGCCAGGAACAGCTTCAGCCCCGCGCCCTGGCTGGACGCGGTCTTGCGCCCGATCAGGTCCAGCGCCTGGATGCCGGTGGTGCCTTCGTACAGGGTGGTGATGCGTGCGTCGCGCGCCAACTGCTCCATGCCGTGTTCGTGGATGTAGCCGTGGCCGCCGAAGCACTGCAGGGCGTGATAGGTGTTCTCCACCGCCCACTCGGTCTGGCAGGCCTTGGAGATCGGGGTGAGGAAGCTGACCAGCACGTCGGCCTGCTCGCGCTCGGCCGGGTCCTGCGCGCTGTGCGCGATGTCGATCAGGGTGGCGGCATGCAGCGCCAGCAGGCGGCTGCCTTCGGTCAGCGCCTTCACCGTCAGCAGCATGCGGCGCACGTCCGGGTGCACCAGGATCGGGTCGGCCGGCTTCTCCGGCAGCTTGGCGCCGCTCAGCGAACGCGACTGCAGGCGCTCGCGGGCGTAATGCAGCGCGTTCTGGTAGGCGCGTTCGGACAGGCCGATGCCCTGCAGGCCGACGCCGAGGCGCGCGGTGTTCATCATGGTGAACATGGCCTGCAGGCCCTTGTGCGGCTGCCCGACCAGGTAGCCCTCGGCGCCGTCGAAGTTCATCACGCAGGTGGCCGAGCCGTGGATGCCCATCTTGTGCTCCAGCGAGCCGCAGCGCAGCGCGTTGCGCTCGCCGACGCTGCCGTCGCGGGCGACCTTGAACTTCGGCACCACCAGCAGGGAGATGCCCTTGGCGCCGGCCGGCGCGTCCGGCAGCCGCGCCAGCACCAGGTGCACGATGTTGTCGGTGAAGTCGTGCTCGCCGGCGGTGATGAAGATCTTGGTGCCGCTGACCGACCAGCTGCCGTCGGCGTTGGGTTCGGCGCGGGTCTTGAGCAGGCCCAGGTCGGTGCCGCAGTGCGGTTCGGTCAGGCACATGGTGCCGGTCCAGCGGCCATCCACCAGCGGTTTCAGGAACACCTCCTGCTGCCAGGCCTCGCCGTGCTGCTTGAGCGCCTCGACCGCGCCGTGCGACAGCAGCGGGAAGTTGCCCCAGGCCAGGTTGGCGGCGTTGACCATTTCGTTGAGCGGCACGCCGAGGGTGTGCGGCAGGCCCTGGCCGCCGAACTCGGCGGCAGCGGTCAGCCCGGTCCAGCCGCCCTCGGCGAACTGCCGGTAGGCCTCGCGGAAGCCTGGCGCGGTGGTCACCGCGCCGGTGGCCTTGTCGAGGGTGCAGCCGTGCTCGTCGCCGACCCGGTTCAGCGGCGCCAGCACGGTGCCGGTGAAGCGCGCCGCTTCCTCCAGCACCGCGTCGATCAGTTCGGCATTGGCGTCGGCGTGGCCGAGGCGGGCGAACAATGCCTCCACCTGCAGCACGTCGTGCAGCGCGAAGCGGAGATCGGTCAACGGGGCTTGATAGGTGCTCATGCGATCGCTCGTGACGAGGGCCGCGGCGCGGCCGAGGTGCCCAGGATACTATGGCGTATGGAGTATGCGCAGCCGCGCCGAGCCCGCCGGTGCGCGGCGCCGTTCAGTCGAGCAGGCCGTGGCGGACCGCGTAGCGCACCAGTTCGGCGGTATTGCGCATGCCCAGCTTGTTGAGCACGCGGAAGCGGTGGTTCTCGGCGGTCTTGACGCTGATCTGCAGCACCCGCGCGATCTCCTTGGTGGTGCGGCCCTCCACGATCAGGTGGAACACCTCGCGTTCGCGCGCGGTCAGGCTGCGGTAGGGATCGGGCGGCAGCGCCTGCGGCTGCTGCATCTGCGCCACCAGTGCCTGCGCGGCCTGCGGCGAGAAGTGGCCGCGGCCGGCGTGCAGGTTGCGTACCGCGGCGATCAGGTCGGCGCTGGCGCTGTCCTTGAGCAGATAGCCGGAGGCGCCGGCGCGCACCGCGTGCAGCACGTATTCGTGTTCCTCGTGCATGGTCAGCACCAGGATCCGCGCCAGCGGCACGGTCTCGCACAGCCGCCGGACCACGTCGATGCCGTTGAGCCGCGGCATCGAGATGTCCACGATCGCCACATCCGGGCTGGTCGCCTCGGCCTTGGCCAGCGCCTCGATGCCGTCGGCGGCCTGCGCCACCACCTGGATGCCGTCGATCGCGTCGAGCACGGCGACCAGGCTTTCGCGCACCAGGGTGTGGTCGTCGGCGATGAGGACCCGGATCGGCGCGCTCATGCCGGTGCGCTCCAAGCGCGCCGACAGGCGGGATGTCGCGGCGTGTGCAGCGTCGCGCGGGTGTCGGGGCGGGGCAGGGCGATCACGTTCAATCGGCCTCCAGCGGGACCCGGATCTGCACGCAGCAGCCCTCGCCCGGGGACGATTGCAGGCGCAGGCTGCCGCCGCTCAGGCGCAGGCGTTCGCGCAGGCCGCTCAGGCCGCTGCCGCCGGCCACCAGCGCCTGCTGCGGGTCGCAGCCGCGGCCGTCGTCGAGCACCTGCAGATGCGCCCAGCCGTCGCGGGCCACCAGCCGCAACAGCACCGACTGCGCAGCCGAGTGCTTCAGCGCATTGGTCAGCGCTTCCTGCGCGCTGCGGAACAGCAGGGTCTGCAGCGCTTCGTCCAGCGTCGGCAGCGGGCCGATCTCGACGCTGACCGGGGTGGCGCCGGCGGCGGACTGGCTGCGGCCGAGCCAGCCCAGCGCGGCTTCCAGTCCCAGGTCGTCGAGGATCGGCGGGCGCAGCAAGCGCGACATCTGCCGGGTGTCTTCCAGTGCCTGCGTACACAACTGGATGGCGTCCTCGAGCGGCGCGCGCAACGCGGCGTCGGCCGCGCCGAGCGCCGCGCCCAGTTGCGCCAGCCGGTGCTTGAGCACGGTGAGGTTCTGGCCGACGCCGTCGTGCAGCTCGCGCGCCAGGCGCCGGCGTTCGTCCTCCTGCACCTTGACCACGGCGCGGCCGAGGCGGCGGAATTCGCGTTCGTTGGCTTCCAGCCGCTGCAGCAGCAGGCGGTAGCGTTCGGCGGCGGTCGTGGCGGCGTCGTTCATGGCGTGGTCTGTGCGCGCGCGACAGCGGAACCGTCGGTGGCCTGCGCCGCGGCGCGGCGGGCGCGTTGCGCGGCGGCGTGGTCGCCGAGCGCGTCCAGGCGCTGCGCGGCCTGCGTGTGCAGGGTGGCGGCGAACAACGGGCTGCCGCGCAGCAGCAGGGCCTGCGCCTGCGCATAGCGCGCCGCGACCTGGTCGGCCGCGCCGTAGCGCAGCGCCTGCTGCAGATAGCGCAGGCGCAGCCCGGCATTGCCCAGGCGGGCGACGTCGCCCTCCAGCGCGGCGAGCGCGGGTTCGTCGTGCGCCGCGTGTACCTGGACCTGCAGTTGCAACAGGCGGGTGCCGCTGGCGCGTGCCAGCGCCTCGGCCTGGCGCAGCGCGGAGGCGGCCGCGGCGTCATCGCCGTCGCGTTCGGCCAGTTGCGCCTGCAGCAGCGCCGCACTCGCGCGCTGTTCGCTGGACACTGAGGCGGGCGCTTGCCGCTGCACCTGCTGCAGCGCCAGCCGCGCCTGCGCCGGGTCGTCCAGCGCCATCCACACCTGCGCGCGCAGCAAGGCGATGTCGGTCTGCCCGCGCTGGTCGCGGCTCTGCTGGAACAGCCGCTGCGCCTGGTCCAGTTCGGTCAGCGCCACCGCGCGCTGGCCTTGCCAGAACGCCAGTTCGGCCAGGTTGCGCCGGCTCACCGCCACTTCCTCGAGCATCTGGTGGCGCTCGGCCTCGCGCAACGCTTGGCTCAGCAGGGTCTGCGCATGGGTCCAGTGGCCGCGAGCGGTGGCCAGCAGGCCGAGATTCTGCGCGGTGCGCACGCGGCCGGTGGCGTCGTTGAGGTCCGCATAGGCGCGCGCGGCCTGTTCCCAGAACGCCTGCGCGCTGTCCAGGTCGCCCAACTGGAAATGCGCGAAGCCGATGTTGTTGAGCGTCTCGGCGACGCCGTGCGCATCGCCGATCGCGCGCCAGGCGGTCAGCGCGCCGCGGAACGCCTGCAGCGCCTGCGGGTAGTCGCCGCGCTCCTCGGCCAGCAGGCCGAGTTCGTTGGCGGCGGCGGCCTGGCCGTCGCGGTCGCCGAGTTCGACGTACAGCGCCTGCGCCTGCTGCAGCTTTTGTTCGGCCTCGGCGAAGGCGCCGCCGATGCTCAGCGTGCCGGCCAGGTTGCGCAGGCTGGTGGCGACGCCACGGCGATTGCCGACCTGCCGGCGCAGCTCCACCGCGCGCAGGTACTGCGCCTGCGCCTGCTGCGCCAGGCCGAGCCGGCCGTAGCCCACGCCCAGTGCGTTCACCGTCTCCGCTTCGCCATACAGGTCGCGGCCGCGGCGGAACAGCAGTTGCGCGCGCAGCAGGTCCTCGTCCACCGCGGTGGCGGCGTTGCCGCTGAGGATCGCCAGCTTGCCCAGCGCCAACCACAGCCGCGGGTCGTCGGGGTCGCGCTGCGCCAGCGCGCGCAGGCGATCGCGTGCCGCGTCCAGGTGGCCGGCCTGTGCCTGGATGCGCGCGACCTGCAACTGCACCTCGCTGTCGTCGGGCCGGGCCGTGGCCAACGCCTGCCAGGCGCTGTCGGCAGCGGCGAGATCGTCTTCGGCTTCCAGGCGCAGCGCCGTCAGCAGGGCCAGGGTGCGCGGCCGCGCCAGCGCCGCGGGCGCGCGCGCATCCAGCGCCTCGCGCGCCTTCTGTTCTTCGCCGATGGCTTGCGCCGCGACCACCTCGGCCAGGCGCAACGGCGCGGACTGCGGCGCCTGCGCGCTGGCCTCGGCGAACTGCTGCAGTGCCTGCGCGCTGTCGTCGTGCTGCTGCGCTGCCAGGCCGCGCGCATACGCCTGCAGTGCGGCGGGTGCGGGCAGGTCGTCGGGCAGGGTGGCGCCTTCGCCGAGCAGCGCCCTGGACGCGATCGGCAACCAGGCGGCGTAGGCCGCGGCCGGATCGGCGGCGGTCGGTCCGTCGATGCGTTGCGGCGCGCCGCTGGCCGGGTGCAGCAGCGCCTGCAGGCGCCAGCCGGCGCCTTGGTGTTGCAGGCTCGGCTGCAGCACGCGCTGCGCCGAAGCGAGCCGGCGCAGCGCCGCCACGTCCAGCGGCGCCTGGCCGGTGGGGTCGTACTGGCGCAACGCCTGCCGGGTGCGCGCGTCATCGACCACGGTCAGCGTTTCGCCGAGGCTGCCGCGCAGCCAACTGCCGAGCGCCAGGCGTTGCTCGGCGCTGCCCGGGTCGCCGGCCAGCGGCAGGACCAGCAGGCGCGGCAGCGGTTGCGCGGCGACCACCGGCGGCGGGGCGCTGGCGCGTTGCGCCTGCCACCGCCAGGCACCGACGCCAAGCAGGGCAACACCGGCGAGCGTCGCGGCCAGGCCCAGGCCGAGCCGGCGCCAGCGCCGGCGATCGCGCGGCAGTTGCCGACGCTCGATCGCCACGATCACCTCGCCGGCGTGCTGCAGGCGGTCGCGCGGCTGCGGGCGCAGCAGCCGCTGCAGCAACCGCACCAGCCAGCCCGGCACGTCCGCGCGCAGCCGGTCCACCGGCGGTGGCTCGCGCAGCATGCGCTGGGCCAGGGTCTCGGACAGGGTGCCGCCGGCGAACGGCACCTGCCCGGCGAGCATTTCGTAGAGGATCAGGCCCAGCGCGTAGAGGTCGCTGCGCGGGTCGAGCGCGTCGCCGCGCGCCTGTTCCGGCGACAGGTAGGCGGGCGTGCCGATGACGTTGCCCAGGGTCGCGCCGAGACCGCTGCTGGCCATCGAGCAGGCCACGCCGAAGTCGCTGATCAGCGCATCGCCGCCACGCTGCAGCAGGATGTTGGCCGGCTTGAGGTCGCGGTGCACGACGCCGCGTGCATGTGCCGCCTGCAGGCCGCGGGCGATGTCGCCGGCGATGCGCAGGGCGGTGTCGACGTCCAGCCGTTCCTCGCGCTGCAGCCGCGCCTCCAGCGACTCGCCGTCCACGTAGTCCATGCTGATCAGCCAGCGCCCGGCGTGTTCGGCCAGGTCGTGGATGCGCACCACGTGCGGGCTGGACACCTGCCGCGCCAGCAGCAGTTCCTGGCGGAAGCGGGCGAAGGCCTGCGGCCGTTGCGCCAGTTCCGGGCGCAGCAGTTTGACCGCGACGTCGATGCCCAACGCCTGGTCGTGGGCCAGGTACACCAGGCCCATGCCGCCGATGCCGAGCAAACGCTCGATGCGGAAGCGACCGGCCAGCACGTCGCCCGGGGTCAGGCTCTCCTGCGCGTAAAGGCCGGTGGCGGTGGCCGCATCGCTCATGCCGGCCCAGGCCCCTGTTCCGCACCGGTGTCGCGCAGCGCCTGGCGTGCGGCGATCCACAGCGCGGCGCGCTCGCAGAAGGCCTCGAGCAACTGCATGTCCAGCGCGCCGATGGCGCTGCCGGCGCGGCGGCTGTCGGCATAGATCGCGCCGAGCACGCGGGTGCCGTCGCGCAGCGGCAGGCACAGCAGGGTGCGCAGGCCGGCGGCGCAGACCGAGGCGCGCTCGGCCAGCCACGGCACGCCACCGACGTCGTGGGCCACGGTGGCCTGGCCGTCGCGCAGGGCGCGGTGCAGGGCGCCCTCGCTGCCGGGGAGGCTGTGCTGCAGCGGCAGCGGCCCGATCCCGCGGCTGGCCGCGACGCGCTGGCCGTGCGCCTCGGCCAGGACCAGCAGGCCGCGTTCGGCCTGGGCCAGTTCGACCACCGCGTCCAGGCTGGCGCCGAGCAGATCGTCGAGTCCGCCGATCTGGGCGAGCCCTTGGGTAAGGGCGGTGGCGCGATCGCAGCGGGCGCGCTGGCGGCGCTCGGCCAGTTCCGCATCGGCCGGGCTGAGCGGGGCGAACTCGGCGTAGATGTCGCCGAAGCGCAGCCAGGTCGCGGTCTCCAGCACGATCGGCGCGGCCACGCGCACGCCATCGCGGAAGCTGCCGTTCTTGCTGCCCAGGTCGTGCAACTGCCAGTGGCCGTCGGCCAGCGGCTGCAGTTGCGCGTGCCAGCGCGACACCGAAGGGTGTTCCAGCGCCAGCGCGTTGTCGGCCGCGCGGCCGATCGCCAGGGTCTGCCCGGCGGCGAGCAGCAGCGTCGGTGCCGGCGCGTCAGGCAGGTAGGCAGTCAGGCGCGCGGGCATCGCGGCGTGTCCTCCGTCGCGGTGGGTGCGACCGGTCCCGCAGCGCTCAAGGCGCGTAGAGACGTTGGTAGTCGATGGAGAAGCGCAGCGTCGCGGCGCCGGCCAGCAGTTCGCCGGCGGGGTTGCCTGCGCTCATGCCGGCGTTCCAGGTTTGCGCGATGCCATGGCCGGCGCGCGACGACACCTGCTCGCGGAACCCGTCCAGCGCGACCGTGGCGGCGGTGTAATCGGCATTGGCCAGGGCGCTCTGTACGCTGTTCAGCATGGCGGCCAGCGGCGCCGCCTCGTTGGCGGGCAACTGCGCCACCAGCGCCTGCAGCCGGTTCAGCTTGGCGGCCAGCACGTTGGCGGTCGGGCGCAGGTCGTGGAGCACGATGAACTGCGAGAAGCCGCCGGTGGTGCCGCGGGCGCGGACGCTGCCCGGAGCGATCTCATCGGTGATGTCGCGGAAATCGCCGCCCTCCGGGGCCTTGAACAGGCGCAGGGTGCTGTCGGCGGTATAGGCCAGCGCATGCGTGTGCAGCTCCACATGCACGACGCGCCGGAACGTCAGGCCGCCGCTCGGTGGCGGTGTCACCGTGATCAGCAGCGGCAACTGCGACGGCACCTGGCCGGTTTGCGTGCTGGGCAGCCGCGGCAGCAAGGCCGTGACCTGGGCCGGGGTCAGCAGTTCTGCGCTCAGACCGAGGTTGGCCGGGCTGAGACCGCTGGCGTTGTCGAACTCCAGCGTCAGTTCCGCGAGCGGGTGCGGGCCGGCGCCGATGGCCGCCGTCGCCACATTGCCGCTCACGTCCACCTGCACCGGCAGCGGTTGCGCGGCGAGCCCGCCGCACGCCGCGACGGCGCAGAACAGCAGGCAAACCCTTGCGAACATCGTGTGCATCTGAAACCCCCTGTTGCATGTGCCGGCACTGCGCACCGCGCCTGCGTTCCGCCCGGCACCGCGGCGCGCGGCAGCGGCCTTCGTCCCGATCATACCGATCCGTACGGGCGATGCACGCGGCCCTGGGTGTTTCCACCCACGTGCAGTAGGGGCGATCCCGGATAGGCGCCACCGCGCGGCCGCGTCAGGCTGCAGTCACCCGCCCGTCCCGGGCCCACCAACCGGAGATTCCAGATGCCCATCCGTCGTCCCGCACTCGCCATCGGCATTTGCGCCGTGCTCGCCAGCGGCGTCTTCGCTGGCGGCAAGGCCGAAGCCGCCGCGCATCTGGACAGCCTGCTGGAGTCCAAGCTGGCCAGCACGCCGCTGACCGACGAGTTGCAGATCGTCATCACCTACAAGCAGTCCAAGCCGGTCTCGGCGGCGCAGCTGACCGTGTTGCACGACCTGGGCATCACCCGCGGCGTCAGCATGCAGACCCTGCCGATCGCCGGTGCGCTGGCCACGCCGGAGGAGATCCTGGCGCTGGCCGAGCGCGACGACGTCGCTTCGATCTACTACAACGCCCCGCTGCGCTACTTCAACCAGGACGCGCGCCAGGCCACCGGGGTCGACCGCGCGCAGAGCAATCCGGGCGACTTCGGCCGCACCGTGCCGTACACCGGCCGCGGCGTCGGCGTGCTGATCAACGACTCGGGCATCGATGCCACCCACCGCGATCTGGCCTATGGCGACCGCGTGGTGCAGAACGTGCTGGCCAACACCAATCTGCACAATCTGAACTCGATGCTGCCGGTCACCTACCTGGAGGGCGTGCCGAACACCGACGCCGGTTCCGGCCATGGCACCCACTGCGCCGGCACGGTCGGCGGCAGCGGCGCGCAGTCCGGCGGCAAGTACCGCGGCGTGGCGACCGGCGCCAGCCTGGTCGGCTACGGTTCCAGCGGTGTGCTGCTGGTGCTGGATGCGGTGGGCGGCCTGGACTACGCGGCCTCGCACCAGAACAGCTTCAAGGATCCGATCCGCGTCGTCAGCAACTCCTGGGGCACCTCCGGCAAGTTCGACCCGGCCGACCCGGTCAACGTCGCCACCTACGAGCTGTACAAGCGCGGCATCGTCAGCGTGTTCGCCGCCGGCAACGACGGTCCCAAGGAAGACACCCACAATCCGTACGCGCAGGCGCCGTGGGTGATCTCGGTCGCCGCCGGCAACGTCGACGGCACGCTGGCCGACTTCTCCTCGCGCGGCAAGGCCGGCGAGCGCGATACCTTCACCACCGCCGACGGCAAGAGCTGGACCCACATCAACCAGCCCAGCATCACCGCGCCGGGCGTGGACATCATCTCCACCCGCGCCTCCACCGGCCTGTTGCCGCCGCTGGCCGCGCAGAAGGACGAAAAGCTGATCGCGCCGGCACAGCTGCCGTTCTACACCACCATGAGCGGCACCTCGATGGCCACGCCGCATGTGGCGGGTGTGGTGGCGCTGGTGCTGGAGGCCAATCCGAACCTGACCCCGGACCAGGTCAAGGACCTGATCGAGCGCACCGCCACACCGATGGCGGGACGCGCGTCCTGGGAAGTCGGCGCCGGTTATCTCAACGCTTACTCGGCGTTGCGCGAAGCCAGCAAGAAGTGACCGGATCGGGCGGACGCCAGCGTCCGCCCGATCCGCTGCAAGCGCAGTCGATCGCCGTGTCGTTGCTTGCGATGCAGTCCGGAGGCCGCCGTTCTTCGACCAAATGAAGCGCCGTCCGATCGACTGCTGTCGTTGACGTTTTCGCGGTTGCCTTCGATCACGCTGTCGCCGTTCGGCGGCGTGGTCGGCAGCCACCGCGATCCCCCGTGCTGGACGTGCGGGGTTCCACCGCTCCCCGGAATGGCGTCCGGGAATCGGAATGGGCCCCGCACGTCCCGCATTCCTTTCGGCCGCACCGCGCGCCGATGCGCCGGATCGGGCACGCCGCTCCCGCCCCCTGTTTTTGCCGCATGTCGGCGCCCTCTGCCTGCAATGCACTCTGTTGCCGTTCCAGCCGCGGTGTTCGCTGGGTCGGGTGGCATGCCCCGGCGTGTGGCTCGCCGTGCAGTGCCGACTGCCGCGAGCGGCGACAGGGGAGCGCACCCTCCAATCCCGTGGTAGTTGCATGCGCCGCGGCTGAGTGTTTCCACCCGGCCGGCCTGGGTGCGATACCGGATTGGCCGCGCATCGGCGCGCCCGGCACGCTGCGGTGGCCGCCCGCTACGGGCTTCGACGATCCGGAGATTCCGCAATGTCCATTCGCCGTCCCGTTCTTGCCGTCGGTATCTGCGCCGTCCTCGCCGGCGGTGTGTTCGCCGGCGGCGACGCCCTGGCCGCCGCCCATCTCGACCAAGTACTGGAAGCCAAGCTCGCTGCTGCGCCGGCCGGCGACGCACTGCAGATCGTGATCACCTACGATCAGTCCGGGCCGGTCTCGGCCTCGCAACTCACCGCGCTGCATGCGCTGGGCATCACCCGTGGGATCACCATGCGCACGCTGCCGATCGCCGGCGCGCTGGCCACGCCTGCCGAGATCCGCGCGCTGGCGCAGCGCGACGACGTCGCCTCGATCTACTACAACGCACCGCTGCGCTATTTCAACAAGGAAGCCCGCGAGCTGACCGGCGTGGACCGCGCGCAGGGCAATCCCGGCGATTTCGGCCGCGCGCTGCCCTACAGTGGCCGCGGCGTCGGGGTGATGATCAACGACTCCGGCATCGATGCCACCCATCGCGATCTCGCCTACGGCACCCGCGTCGTGCAGAACGTGCTGGGCACCACCAACCTGGCCAACGTCGATGCGATGCTGCCGATCACCTATGCAGAGGGCGTGCCCAATACCGACCTCGGCTCCGGCCATGGCACGCACTGCGCCGGCACGGTCGGCGGCACCGGCGCGCAGTCCAACGGCGCCTATCGCGGCGTGGCGACCGGCGCCAGTCTGGTCGGCTACGGATCCGGTGCGGTGCTGCTGATCCTGGACGCGGTCGGCGGTCTGGATTATGCGGCCACGCATCAGTTCAGCTTCAAGGATCCGATCCGCGTCACCAGCAATTCCTGGGGCTCCTCCGGCAAGTTCGATCCGCAGAATCCGGTCAACGTCGCCACCTACGAGCTGTACAAGCGCGGCATCGTCAGCGTGTTCGCCGCCGGCAACGACGGCCCCAACGAGGACACCCACAATCCGTACGCGCAGGCGCCGTGGGTGATCTCGGTGGCCGCGGGCGAGAAGGATGGCACGCTGGCCGACTTCTCCTCGCGCGGCAAGCGCGGCGAGAGCGGCAGCTTCACCATGGCCGACGGCAAGACCTGGACCTATCTCAACGAGCCGACGATCACCGCGCCCGGCGTGGACATCGTCTCCACCCGCGATTCCACCGGCGCGTTGCCGCCGCTGGCCGCGGACAAGGACAGCAAGCTGATCGCCCCGGCGCAACTGCCGTTCTACACCACCATGAGCGGTACCTCGATGGCCACCCCGCACGTGGCCGGCATCGTCGCGCTGCTGCTGGAGGCCAATCCGGACCTGACCCCGGACCAGGTCAAGGACCTGCTCGAACGCACCGCCACCAACATCCCCGGGCGCACGTACTGGGAGGCTGGCGCGGGCTACGTGAATGCCTATGCCGCGCTGTTGGAAGCCAGCAAGCAGCGCAGCGGCTTCGGCAAGACGGTCAATTCCCTGCATCAGTTCTACAGCAATGCGCTGGTGCTGCCCGGCGGCAGCCAGCCGTTCGAGGTGGCGTTCTCGCCGGTGGGCACGCCGCAGACCCAGTCGTTCACCGTCGGCAAGGACGTCGCCTGGGTCAGCGCCAAGGCCACCATCGACGCCAACACCCAGGCATTGGTGCTGACCGATCCAGACGGCGTCAGCCATGGCTCGCCGGTGGCGTTGCCGTTGCTGGGCAGCACGGTCAGTGTCGGTGCGCCGGGCAAGCCGGGCACCTGGACCATCAGTGTGCGCGGCATCGGTTCGATCAGCGGCGTGCCGGTGGCGCCCAAGGGCAGCAACGGCATCGCGGCCCCGGGCACGGTGCGCGGCACCCTGGATTTCCTGCGCAGCGGCGGCTACACCGGCCTCAACGACGTCGCCAGCGGCGACCGCGATCGCGGCGCGGTGGAGTACGCGGTCGGCAACCGCCTGATGGACGGTTACGCCGATGGCTTGTTCCGCCCGCAGAATCCGCTCAAGCGCGCGGAGTTGGCGCGCTATCTGGTGATGGGTGCCGGCGTGCGCCAGGCGCTGCCGGCCACGCCCAGCTTCAGCGGGCTCGGCCGCAACGACCCGGCCTATCCGTTCGCCGAGGCGGCAGTGGGCAAGGGCGGGGTGCTGCGCGACCTGCAGCAGAACCAGGCCGCGGTGATGGGGCTGGTCGCCGGCGATTTCCGTCCCAACGACGCCGTCAGCAAGCTGCAGCTGGCGTATTCGCTGGTGCAGGCGCTGGGCCTGCAGACGCAGGCGCTGGCCTTCGACGGCACGCTGTCGGTGAGCTACAACAACCAGCGGCTGCCGATCGAGGACGTGGCGGCGATCCCGAGCAACCTGCGCGGCTACGTGCAGCTGGCGCTGGATGCCGGCATCCTCAACGCGCGCTTCGCGGTGACCCAGGGGCCGCAGGACCTGCAGCCGACCCTGCATGCCTACTTCGATCCGGGCAGCACGGTGTCGCGCAGCGGCTATGCGGTGATCGCCGGGCGCTTCCTCGGCGTCAACCGGCAGGCCAAGGACTGAGGACTGCGGTGACCGCTGTGACAGCATGCGCGCAGGTGCAAGGCCTGCGCCGTGCTGGTTTCCTGCGGTAGGCGTCTGCTGCCGCTACGAGCGCGCCACTGGCAACCCGTTGTTGCCGCGGCTCGGCGGGATCTGTCCTTGCAATGTGTGGGAGCGGCTTCAGCCGCGACGCGGTTTGCCAGTAATGCCCGTCGCGGCTGAAGCCGCTCCTGCAAATGACGTTTCGTCGTTGTTGGAGCTGCCCCGAAAACCGCTCCTACACCTGAGCCTCCCTGATCGCTAGGAGCCCCATAGGCGCGGCATCAGTTTTCCCGCGGATGCACGCTGACCGTGGCGGTCATGCCCGCAGCGAGCAGGGTGCCCTGCGGCACGCTGGCCGGATCGATGCGGATGCGCACCGGCACGCGCTGCGCCAGGCGGATCCAGTTGAAGGTGGGGCTGACGTTGGCCAGCAGCGAGGTGCCGGTCGGATTGTCGCTGTCGGCGATGCCGCGGGCGATGCCCTCGACCTGGCCGTGCAGCATCAGGCCGCCGCTCATCAGGCGGATGTCGGCGCGGTCGCCGACGTGGACCCGCGGCAGCTTGGTTTCCTCGAAATAGCCGTAGACCCACATCGCATCGTCGCGGACCAGCGCCAGGCGCGCACTGCCGGCCTGGGCGTAGTCGCCGACGCGCACTTCCAGATTGGTGATGTAGCCGTCGGCGGTGGCGCGGACCTGGGTGCGCTGCAGATCCAGCTCGGCCAGGTCGAGCGCGGCCTGCGCCTGTTCCACCGATGCCACCGCCTGCGCCTGTGCCGCGGTGGCCTGGCCGCGCAGCGCCGCGCTGCGGTGCACGTCGGCCTGCGCCGAACGCGCGGTGGCTTCGGCGTCCGAGCGCGCTTCGGCGGAGATCACCGCGGCGGCACGCGCGCGCCGTTCGGCCTGGGCGCGGCGCATCTGGAATTCCGCTTCGCTGGCTGCCTGGGTGGCGGCCGCTGCCGACAGGCTGGCGCCGGCCGCACGCGCCTGCGCCTGCGCGACCGCAAGGTTGGCGCGGGCCTTTTCCAGGGCCAACTCGTAGCGCTTGCGGTCCACGCTGAACAACAGGTCGCCGCGTTTGACATGCTGGTTGTCGCGCACGGCGACCGCATCGACCAGGCCGGACACGTCCGGCGCGATCCGCACCACTTCCGCGCGCACGCGGCCGTCGCGGGTCCAGGGCGAGAGCATGTAATGGCGCCACAGCGCATGCGCCAGCAGGGCGGCGACCAGCACCACGACGGCGGTCAGGGCGAAACGGATCAGGGCAGGGGTCTTCATGGCGGGACTCACGGAAGAAGGAGCAGGCCGAGCGCGGCGAAGGCGCCGACGTAGACGGCCAGACGGAACAGGGAGGGATGCCAGGCGTAGCGGTACAGGCCGGCGCGGCCGGCGACCGCGTCCAGCGCCCAGGCCACCAGCAGCAGGGCCAGGCCCAGCACCAGCAGGCCGGGCACGTATACCCCGGCGATCGAGAGTTCAGCGGGCAGCAGCATCGTCGGCTCCTGGGGTGGCGGTGGTCGGCGCAGGCGTATCGGCCAGCGCGGCGAGAACGGAATCGGCGTCGAGCAGCGCGCCGCGCAGCAGCAACAAGTGCTCGCGGGTAGGCTTCCAGCGCAGCGGGACCGCGCCTTCCACCTGGCTGGCGGCCAGCGCCGCCTCCACCCGCTGCAAGGCGTGTCGGTGCCTTTGCGGGCTGGGATCGAGATACAGGTCGGCCAGCGCCTGCACGGCGGCCTCCACCGCGGTGGCCAGGGCCGGCGGCAGCGTGCCTTCGGCCGCATCGCGGCGCAGTTCGACCAGGGTGCGCCCGGTTTCATGCACCGACAGCGCCCAGCCGAGCAGGTCGCGCAGTTCGTCGCTGCCCGGCGGGGTGTGCGCGACGATCTGCTGGAACAGGTCGCGGTTGACGCTCTCCAGTTGCAGCGCCAGCCCCGGCAGCGGCGCACGCGCGGCCAGCGTGGTCTGCCGCCGCAGCCGCTCCAGCAGGCGCCGGCGCTGCCAGCGGGTGCCGATCACCGGCGGCACGAATACGAACGTCGCGCTCACCGCCAGCGTCCCCAGCAGCAGCGGCACCACGCTGTTGAAGGTGGCCGCGGCGTTGAAGCTTGGCGTCGGCTGGACCGCCAGGATCGAAACGAAGGCCAGGTTGGCGCCGGTGGCGAAGCCGTACAGCGCCGGTTTCGAGGCCAGGTACAGGGTCACCAGCAGGAACGGCAGGGTGCCGGCGACGAACAGCACATAGCCGTCCATCTGCGGCAGCACCAGCAACTGGCACACCACGCCGAGCACGATGCCGAACACGAACCCCTTGAACAGCGAGCGCGCGGCAGCTGGCGCGTTGGCGCTGGACGACAGGATCGCGCTCAGCGCCACCGCCTGGAACACCGCGGTGGCGCCGCTGATCCAGCCGGCCTGGATCCACAGCCAGCACATCGTCGCCACCAGCAGCGCGCTGCGCAGCGCGGTCAGTGCGGCCGCGGCATAGTCGTTGCCGCGCACGAACACCGCGGTGTCGCCGCGGTCCTGCGGCGTGCGCCACTGCTGCGGCGCGACCAGGGTCGCCTCGGTGGCCACGTAGTCGTGCAGGTCGGCGAAGAAGCGCCGCAGCAGCGACACGCCGGTGTCGAATCCCTCGTGCCGTGCCGCCGGCAGGGCCACGCGTGCCTCGGCCGCGCGCGTCGCCAGCGCATCGCGGCACGCCGCCAGCTTGCGCGCGGTCGCGGCCGCGCCCTCGCGTCCGCCGCGGTCGCTGAGCGCGGCCTTCAGCGGCCGATACAGGCCGATCAGCGCCTCGGCCACCTCCGCATCGCCGCTGCGCAGCAGCCGGTTGATGTAGTGGTGCAGCGCCTGGAAGCTGGTCGACACCGCCATGAAGCGCTGGTTGAGCAGGCGCAGGCGGCCGCTGCGCACCCGTGCCTCCGGATCCTCGAACACCACCGAACTGCGCAGGTCCTCGATGGTCACCGCGTCGCGCACGAAGCGCAGGTGCGCCTGCTCCATCGCCTCGCGCGGCAGCTGCCCGCCGGTGGCGTCGCGGACGAAGTCCAGGAAGCCGTCGGACGCGCGGCGCACGGTGTCGCGCAGGGTCTGGCGCAGCCGGCTGGGAAACACCACGTCGCTGACGATGCCGGTCACCAGCAGGCCCAGCACCACCTCGGTCACCCGCGCCACCACCAGGTTGAACACGTTCTGCGGCTGGTTCACCGCCGGCAGCGCGATCAACGCCACCGTGTAGCCGGACAGCACGAAGGCATAGGCCTTGAAGTTGCGGTAGAGCAGCGCGCCGCCGGTGCAGGCGCCGATCCACAGCGACAGCGCCAGCACGAACAGCACCGGCTCCTGCGGGAACAGCGCCACCATCGTCAGCGCCGCGACGCTGCCGATCAGCGTGCCCAGCACCCGGTAGAAGCCCTTGGCGAAGACCATGCCGGTCTGCCGGTGCATCACCACCACCACGGTGATCATCGCGGTCATTGGCGAGGCCAGGTCCAGGCGCAGGGCGATCCAGCCGGCCAGATAGATCGACAGCAGCGTGCGCAGCACGAACAGCCAGGCCTCGCCTTCGCCGCGCAGGGCGTCGGCCAGCAGGGTGCGCAGGCCTGGCGCTGCCTCGGCAGCGGCGGCGTTGGGGTGTTGCGCGCTCATGCGGCGTCCTCGACCCCGCGCAGCAGGGTCTTCAGCAGCGCCTGCAACTGCGCCAGCGCCGCCGGATCCAGATGCTGCACATACGTGTCGAGCTGGGCGGAGAGGTCGGGGATCAGCGCCTCGATCAGGCGCTCGCCGGCCTCGGTCAGCCGCAGCAGCAGCATGCGCCGATCCTCGGCACTGGGCATGCGCTGGATCAGGCCCTTGTCGACCAGCTGACTGGTCAGACGGGTGATGTTGGCCGACTTCTCGCCCGCCGCGTCGCTCAGCTGGGACGGGTTCAAGGTTCCGTCGGGGCTGGCGTCGATCATCATCAGCACGTTGTATTCGGCGTAGCTCAGGCCATAGGGCCGCAACACCTCGTTGCTCTGGTCGAGGCTGAGCTTGTGCAGCAGCTTGATCAGCCGCAGGACCAGCGCGGCTTGCCGCGGGAAGTGCGGATGCTTGCGGGCGGTCACGTCCAGGCGCTGCTCGGTGGCGGCGAAGCGACTCATACGCGGCTCGATGATTTGTACATGTGTAAATAATACATTTATGTATTAATTTTGCGGTAACGTCGGCTGAACGCCGCCCGCTGAAGGGGGCAGTCCAGGAAAAACGCGCGGACATGCCTGCGCCGAGGGCGCAGCGCATTAGCGTGGCGTGCGGCAGGTCGAGGCAGCGCCTGTGTCCGGTGAAGCGCAGGTCGACGCGCAGGGGCGTTCCGCGCGCCGGAAACCGGGACGTCGCGTTCGAGAGAGAGAGCGGGGCAGGTGGCGCCTCAGCACCGCCGGGTCAACGCAGCACGCCGTCCAGGCCGGGCGCGGGCGAGAGCATGTTGCGGGTGTCGATCTCGAAGCTACGCGGCTTCTTGTCTTCCGGCGTCGCGGCGATGCTGCCCTTCAGGGTGTACTCCAGGCTGCGGCGGCCGGCCAGGGCATCGGCGACGGCCATGCGCGCGCTCGAGCTGGGCTTCAGCGCGATGCTCACCACGTCCGCCGTCTCCGGGCCGATCGAAATGCCAGGTGCGGCCTGCAGGCTGCCGGCCGCTTCGCCGCCCACCCCCAGGTCCAGGCGCAGGGTGTCGTAGCGCATCGGAATGCTGCTGTAGTTCTGCAGGCGCAGTTCCACCTTCCAACTGCCGTCCATGTTGACCGTCAGTTGCTGCACGCTGGCGGCCGGGTCGGACACACGCCGCACGATGCCGTCGCTGCAGGCGCCGAGCAACGCGGTGCACAACACGAGCAAGCCGAGGCGGAGCGGGTGACGCATGGGCGGAATCCACGGAAAGGAAGACCGGCGAAGACTACACCACACCCCTGTCTGCCGTGGTGGCGCAGCGATGGCGGAGCCTCCCCCGGACTGCGCGGGCTGCGGAAAGCTGGCGGCATGCCGGCGGTCGCGCGCGACGTGGCGTGACGCAAGGCGGACAGCGGACACGCTCTACTGGCGCCTTCGCTTGGTGTCGAGCGCTTCCGCCACTGGAATGACAGGCCCGCCCAACCTAGCTGCGCGATGGCGTCGTCCGCGTCGTGCCATCTGCCGGCAGCCCTCATCCGGCATGCGGCCGGCCTGTGGGCCGGCCATTACCCCGTTCCGTCATGCCGTCAACCTCCGTTGCTGCTCCTCCGATCGCCCTTGGCGCAGCAACCCACCAGATCATCCAGGCTGACCCGCACGTGCCTGCGGACGTTCAGGTATGGCGGAATGACCGCGGCTGGCCGGGCGTCCGGTCGGTGTCCTCGGCGATCCGGCCGGCGGCCATCACCAAGGCGTCCCTGCCGTGCGCCGGCCGGATGCCGAGGACGTGTCCAGCATCGCGTGCCCTCGGATCGGACGCAGTCGGCGCAGGCCGCGGCGGTAGGTAGGAAAATTCTGCAACATTGCGCTTGCCCAATCCCGATCACCTCGCTATGATGCGCGTCCTCGCACCGGTCCTGCCGCGTTGCGCAGTGGCCGAGTAGCTCAGTTGGTAGAGCAGGGGATTGAAAATCCCCGTGTCGGCGGTTCGATTCCGTCCTCGGCCACCATTCTTTCAGGGCTTGCAGCAATGCAGGCCCTTTTCTTTTGCCGCGAGGGTTTGCGGCATCTGCATGCCTTGGCGGTGTGTTGTGCTGCCTGGGTCGCCGTCGTCGAAGGTGGCGTACGGCGTCGCCATTCGGCGTCCGGGCCGATCTCCCGCGCTGTGCAGATTTCCGCATGCGCGAGGCCTGTGCGACTGTCCTTTGCCCTGATCGGGTGTGAAGAAGGCGTGTCAACGTTCGTAGACAACTGCACCCAGTTCACGGTTTTTCGGGATCTTCCGCTCAATCAACGGCGCTGGCTGTCGTAATCATAGGCACGGGCAATCGGGGGAACCTGCCAATGACCAGCGGATTCGGACGGAGATGTGGCGGCGTGGCCCTGCTGTTGGCCATGGCCGGCAACGCCGTGGCAGCCCCTTCCGACCGGACCGAGCATGCGGGCGAGCAGGGCGGTCACGGTGCCGATGCGCCCTACATCGAGCAGGTCGGTTCCGAGTGCGTGATGGTCAATACCTACCTACAGCGGCGCGACGGGGTGGTCGAGCGCGTGGTGCTGCGCGAGCCGGTGCAGTGCGCCAGCCATCCGGACCAGCACTCCATGGCCGATCTGAGCAACTGACCGCTGCGCCATGACGGCCGGCGCCTTGCGCCGCGCTTTACATCGCTGCGCCGCTCCTGCATAAGCTGCTGCTTCCCGTCCATCGGAACCTGCGCATGCGCCTTTCGCCGATCGCGCTGCTGTTGCTGGCGTGCCTGTTGTGCCTCGCACCGCCGCTGCGCGCCGCGCAGCCGGTGAGCTCGGTCGCCGCGTTCGATCTCGGCCGTTATGCCGGGCAGTGGCACGAGATCGCGCATCTGCCGGTTTCCTTCCAGAAGAAATGCGTCGGCGACGTCACTGCGGCCTATGTGCTGCGCGACGACGGTCAGGTCGGCGTGCGCAACGCCTGCCGCACCGCCAGCGGCGACATGCTGGCGGCCGACGGTGTGGCCCGGCGGGTGGAGGGCCATCCCGGGCGGCTGCAGGTGCGCTTCGCGCCGGATTGGCTGGCCTGGCTGCCGATGGTGTGGGCCGACTACTGGGTGATCGCGCTCGACCCGGATTATCAATGGGCGCTGATCGGCGAACCCGGACGCAAGTACCTGTGGGTGCTGTCGCGCTCGCCGCGCATGCAGCGCAGCGTGTTCGAGGGCATCAAGGCCAAGGCGGTGGCGATGGGGTACGACCTCGACCCGCTGCTGGTGGTCGCGCCGCTGGACTGAGTGGGCGCTGCCGGCGCGTCGTTGCGGGCGGATCGGTGCCACATGGGCGACAGGCGCTGAGGATTGGGCCATCGCTGGGACTTTGCCGCGCGCTGTACGACGCTTGGGGCAGCGACTTGCAGTTCGCTGTGGCCGGCTGCTTCCGCCGGCGGTGGCTGGCGCCCTGGAGGATGTGCCTTGGCGCCTGCTGTCTGGCAGTGCATCGTGCATGCCGGGGTCACGCGTCGCAGGCCACCCTGTGGGACGGATGCTGCAACCGCTCGGCGTCAGCCGGGAAATGCCGTCAGTGCCGCGGCCAGCAGGTCTGCGCTGTCGCCGTCGCGCAGCGCCTGCAGGGCGTTGCGGCCATCGACCAGGCGCACCTCCCGCAACCATTGCGACAGCGTCGCCAGATCGCTGCCGCAGCCGTTCCAGGCCACGCAGATGGTGTCGCCGACATTGTGCAGGTCAGCGTGGTTCAGATGCTCCAGGGTGCCGTCATACGCCAGCCAGGCGAGTGCGCGTTGCGCATCCTCCGGTGCGCCATAGGCGGCGCCGTCGATCAGCGACAGCAGGTCGCTGCTGTCGGCGCGCCGCCCGGCCCGGCGCCGTTCGGCGCGACGCATGCCCTGCAGGATCGCCTTGATCCTTTCTTCGTGAATGCTGTCGGTCATGAGCGGCGAGGCGATGCGGGTGGACGGGTCACTCTGCGCGCTCGGCACGCAGTTGCAGTTCGCCGTCGGCCAGGCGTGCGCGCAGCCGATCGCCGGGGGCGACCTGAGCGGCCGAGCGCACCACGCTGCCGTCGTCGACGCGGGTCAGGATGCTGTAGCCGCGCGCCACGGTCGCCAGCGGGCTGACCGTCTCCAGTGCACGCGCCAGTGCGCGCAGGCGCTGCGCATCGGTCTGCAGTTGCCGAGCCATCGCCGCCTGCGGACGTCGGCCCAGCGCCAGCAGGCGCACCCGCAGCATCGCCAGCCGCCGTTGCGGCTGCGCGGCGCGCAGCACCGCGGCGGCATGGCGCAATTGGGCATGCCGGCGTTCCTGCTGTTGCCGCCACACCGCCGCCAGCCGTCGTCCGATCTCGTGCTGGCGGCGCTGCAGCAACTGCAGGCGCACCTGCGGGCTCTGCGCCTGCAGGCGCAGCAGGGCGCGGTCGGCGCGTTGCTGCGCTTGCCGCAGCCGGTGCTGCTGCCAGCGCAGCAACGCGGCATGCTGGGAGCGCAGGCGCGCGCCGAGATCGCGCTGGTCGGGGACCAGCAATTCGGCGGCGACCGACGGGGTGGGCGCGCGCAGGTCGGCGGCGAAATCCGCCAGGGTCACGTCGGTCTCGTGGCCGACGGCCGACACCACCGGGGTGACTGCCGCGGCGATGGTGCGTGCCAGGTGTTCGTCGTTGAACGCCCACAGGTCCTCCAGCGAGCCGCCGCCGCGGGTCAGCAGGATCGCGTCGTAGCGGCCGCTGGCGTCGGCCTGGCGCAGCAACGTGGCGATCTGCGCCGCGGCGCTGTCGCCCTGGACCAGGCTCGGCAGGATGTCCACCTGCAGCAGCGGCATGCGCCGGCCGAGCACGCTCAGCACATCGCGCACGGCGGCGCCGCTGGGCGAGGTGATGACCGCCAGGCGCCGCACGAAGCCGGGCAGGGCGCGCTTGCGCTCGCTGGCGAACAGGCCTTCGGCGGCGAGCCGGGCCTTGAGCTCCTCGAACGCCCGGCGCAACGCGCCTTCGCCGGCTTCCTCCAGATGATCCAGCACCAACTGGTAGTCGCCGCGCGCTTCGTACAGGGTCAGGCGCCCGCGCGCCAGCACCCGCAGGCCTTCGCGCGGCACGAACCGCAGCCATTGGCTCTTGGGCTTGAACATCGCGCAGCGCACCTGCGCGCGCGCATCCTTCAGGGTGAAGTAGAGGTGGCCGGACGAGGGGCGGGTGACGTTGCCCAGTTCGCCTTCCACCCAGGCCAGCGGGAAGGCGCTCTCCAGCAGGTCGCGGGCCAGCGTGTTGAGCTGGCTGGGGCTGAGGATCTGGTCGGCGCGATCGGACATGCGGGCGGTGCAGGGCGTACGGGCGCCTATCCTCGCACGTCGGCAGCTGCGGCCGGCTGCGTCGACGTGGCTACATGCCGGGCCAGCGCCCACTGCACGTGCTCGCGCACCAGCGGCGAGGGATGCTGCGCGCGCGCGCCTAGCGCGGCCAGTACCTGTGGCGTGGTCGGCGCGTTGCCCAGCGCCACTGCCAGATTGCGCAGCCAGCGCTCGTGACCGCTGCGGCGGATCGCGCTGCCTTCGGTGCGGCGCAGGAACTCGTCTTCCTCCCAGGCGAACAGCTGCGCCAGCGTGGCCTTGTCCAGGTCGTTGCGCGCGCGGAAGTCCGGTTCGTCGCTGCGCTTGGCGAACTTGTTCCAGGGGCAGATCAGCTGGCAATCGTCGCAGCCGAAGATGCGGTTGCCGATCGCCGGGCGCAGTTCCTCGGGAATCGCGCCGTCGTGCTCGATGGTGAGGTAGGCGATGCAGCGGCGCGCATCGAGCCGGTACGGCGCGACGATCGCCTGGGTCGGGCAGACGTCGATGCAGCGCGTGCAGGTGCCGCAGTGGGCGCTGGCCGGCGGGTCGATCGGCAGCGGCAGATCGACGTAGATCTCGCCGAGGAAGAACCAGGAGCCGCCGTTGCGGTCGATCAGGCAGGTGTGCTTGCCGATCCAGCCCAGGCCGGCGTCGCGCGCCAGGGCGCGTTCGAGCACCGGCGCCGAATCGACGAACACGCGGTGGCCGAACGGGCCGATCTCGTCCTGGATGCGTTCGGCCAGCTTCTGCAGGCGGTTGCGCATCAGCTTGTGGTAATCGCGGCCCAGCGCGTAGCGCGCGACGTAGGCGCGCTCGCCGTCGCGCAGCGTGTCCCAGGCCGAGTCGTCGTCGTTGCGGCCATAGTCCAGGCCCACCGAGATCACCCGCAATGTGCCGGGAATGAGTTCGGCCGGGCGGGAACGCTTGTCGCCATGCTGGGCCATCCAGTGCATCGTCCCGTACAGGCCCTGTTCCAGCCAGTCGCGCAGATGCGCCTCGTCCTGCTGCAGCTCGATCCCGGCGATGCCGCAGCGCTGGAAGCCGAACGTGCGCGCCAGCGCGCGGATGCGCGCGGCGGCGGTGTGGGGATCGGCGATGTCGAGGCGGGCGGACATCGCGCAAGTATAGAATCCCGTGCATGTACGACTGCTTCGATCTCTATGCCATCGCGGACGCGCGCCGCATCGATGCGCAGGCCACCGCGCTGCTGGGCGGCGACGGCTACACGCTGATGCAGCGCGCCGGCCAGGCCGCGTGGCAGACACTGCTGCAGCGCTGGCCGCAGGCGCAGCGCATCCTGGTGGCGTGTGGCAGCGGCAACAACGGTGGCGATGGCTACGTGCTGGCGCGGCTGGCGCATCGCGCCGGGCGCCAGGTGCGCGTGCTGCAGTTGCCCGGGCGCGGCCCGCAATCGCCGCTGGCGCAGCGTGCTTGCACCGACTACATCGGCGTCGGCGGTCGCATCGAGGAGTTCGACGCGGCACTGGCGCCGGCCGACGTAGTTGTGGATGCGCTGCTGGGCATCGGCCTCAATCGCGCGCCGGACGCCGAGCTGGCGGCGCTGCTCGGCGCGCTGGGTGGACTTGGCGCGCCGGTACTGGCGCTGGATGTGCCCAGCGGCGTGGACGCCGAAACCGGCAGTGTGCCCGGCGCGGTGTTGCCGGCGACGCTGACCTTGCAGTTCATCGTGGCCCACGCCGGCTTGCATACCGGTGCGGCCTTGAACCATGTCGGCGAGCGCGCACTGGCGACGCTGGAGGTACCGCCGGCCGCGTTCGCCGGTTGCGCGCCGCGCGCGCAGGCCTGGACCGTCGGCGCCTTGCGCAATCGCCTGGCGCCCCGCCGGCAGGACAGCCACAAGGGCGATTCCGGGCATGTGCTGTGCGTCGGCGGCAACCTCGGCAGCGGCGGGGCGGTGATGCTCAGCGCCGAATCGGCCCTGCGCAGCGGGGCCGGCCTGGTCAGCGTGGCGACCCGCAGCGCGCACGTGGCGCCGCTGCTGGCGCGCTGCCCGGAAGCGATGGCGCATGCGGTCGACGAAGCGGCGGCGCTGGCGCCGTTGTTGCGCAAGGCCAGTGTGGTCGCGCTTGGGCCCGGGCTTGGCCAGGACGATTGGGCGCAGGCGCTGTGGCAGACGGTCCTGGCCGATTCGGACCGCGCGCTGATCCTGGACGCCGATGCATTGAACCTGCTTGCGCAGGCGCCGCGGCCCGTCCCGCAGGCGGTGCTGACCCCGCATCCCGGCGAGGCCGGGCGCCTGCTCGGCATCGCCACCGCCGAGGTGCAGCGCGATCGCTTCGCCGCCGCTGCGGCCTTGGCCGAACGCTATCAGGCGACGATTGTGCTGAAGGGGGCCGGCAGCCTGGTCGACGCGCCCGGGCAGACGCCGCGGGTGATCGCCGCCGGCAATCCGGGCATGGCGGTCGGCGGCATGGGCGATCTGTTGACCGGGGTGATCGCGGCGCTGCGCGCGCAAGGGTTGCCGGCGTTCGAGGCGGCCAGCGTCGGCGCGCTGCTGCATGCCGGCGCCGGCGATCGCGCGGCCGCCGACGGCCAGCGCGGCCTGCTGCCCACCGATCTGTTGCCGGCGCTGCGGCGCCTGTCCAATCCGGAATCCGAACCATGAGCCTCAGCTTGTTCCTGCCCGACAGCGAGGCCACCGAGCGCCTCGGCCGCGCGCTGGCCGCGACCCGCCCGGCGCAGGCCGCGGTGCATCTGCACGGGGATCTGGGCGCCGGTAAATCGACTCTGGCGCGGGCGCTGCTGCGCGCGCTCGGGGTGCAGGGCGCGATCCGCAGCCCCACCTACACCCTGGTGGAGCGCTACCTGCTGGCCGATGGCGAGGCCTGGCACCTGGATCTGTACCGCATCGGCGCGGCGGGCGAGCTGGATTTCCTCGGGCTGGACGAGGGCGGGGCCACGCTGTGGCTGGTGGAATGGCCCGAGCGCGGCGGCGACGTGCTGGCGCCCGCCGATCTGGACGTGCGCCTGGCCGTGCACGGCGACGGGCGTCGTGTCGCCCTGCAGGCGCGTACCGAGGTGGGGGCCGCCTGGCTGGCGCAGCTGGCCCAGCAGGCCGACTTGCAGGGACTTTTTGCCGGCTGACGCTAGAAAGTGAAGGCAGGTTATGGATTATTAAGGGAAAACCGCTTGCCTTTGACTCCCGGCGATGTTTGAATCGCGTTATGCGCCCGGGGACCCGTTTTTTCGCCAGTTTCGCCGCTGCCGCAGGCTGGTGCCTGGCGGCGCAGACGGCGTTTGCCGGGCAGGTGCAGTCGGTCTCGCTCGACAACGGCGCCACCGGCACCCGCGCCGAGATCCGTCTGCAGGGCAGCGGTGGCTTCAGCACGCTGTCGCTGGCCAATCCCAATCGCCTGGTCGTCGATCTTCCCGATTCCTCCGCCGCCAAGGGCCTGAAGCTGCCGGCCGGCGGCGGCGTGGTCAGCGCAGTGCGCACCGGCCATCCGGTGCCGGGCACCTTGCGCATCGTGTTCGACCTGAGCAGTTCGGTGGTGGCGTTCAAGCCGCAGATGCAGACCATCGGCGGCAGTTCAGTGCTGGTGATCGAGTGGCCGGGCGAGGCCCCGGCGGGCAAGGCGGTCGCCGCCGACGCGCCGGCAGCCGTGGCCCCGATGCCGCAGGCCACGCCTGTTGCAGCGCCCAAGCCGGTAGTGGATGCGCGCGCCGAAGCCGCACGCGCGACCGCGGCGCTGACCTCGTCGGTGGTGCAGCGTGCCAGCCAGCCAGCGCCGGCTCCGGTGCCGCCGCCTGCCGCGCCCACATCCACGCCCGCGCCGACCGTCGTTGCCTCTGCGCCGAGCGTTGCTGTCGCGGCGGCCGGCCGTCCTGTGCCCGGCGTTGTGCCGACGCCGGCGCCTGCGACAGTCGCGCCGCCGGCGAACGCGCCGTCCGAGCGCGACGACGCGGACGACGATGCGGCGGTGGCTGCTGCCGCCGAAGCACGGCCGGTGATGCCCAGCGCGGCCTCGCGGGTGAAGATGGCGCCCGGCATGCGTCCGCTGATCGTGGCCATCGATCCCGGCCATGGCGGCCAGGATCCGGGCGCCAGCGGTCCGACCGGCAAGCACGAGAAGGACGTGACCCTGGCGATCGGCCGCGAACTGGCGCGCCAGATCAACGCCACGCCGGGCATGAAGGCCTACATGACCCGCACTACCGACGTGTTCATTCCCTTGCCGATGCGCGCGCAGAAGGCGCGTGCGGCCAAGGCCGACATCTTCATCTCGATCCACGCCGACGCGGCCGAGAACCGCAGCGCGACCGGTTCCTCGGTGTACGTGCTGTCGACCAAGGGCGCGTCCTCGCAGCGCGCGCGCTGGCTCGCGGACAAGGAAAACGCCGCCGACCTGATCGGTGGCGTGCGCCTGCAGAAGACCGACAGCACCCTGGCCAACGTGTTGCTGGACCTGGCCCAGAGCGGCCACATGAAGTCCTCCGAAGATGCGGCCGAGCAAGTGCTGGGCGGACTCAAGCGGATCGGCAACAACCACAAGCCCGAGATCGAGCGCGCGAACTTCGCGGTGCTGCGCACCTCGGACATGCCGGCGATGCTGGTCGAGACCGCCTTCATTTCCAACCCGGACGAAGAACGCCGGCTGACCGATCCGGCCTACCAGCGCCGCATCGCTGGTGCCGTGCTCGATGGCGTCAGCACCTTCTTCACGCGGCAGCCGCCGCCGGGCACGCTGTTTGCCGCGCGCGCGCAGGCCGAGGCGGAAGCGGCCAGCACCGTGGCCGGCGGCAGCCGCTGAGGCGCTATCATTAACGGCTGATCCTCGATGACGGCGTCCGCGCCGCGAGCCGTGCCGATGTCCTTTGCCTGCTGTCGTTTTCGTCCTGTCGCCACGACCGGCGCGCGTCTGTGCGCGCATGGAGCGAGGACGGCATGAGCATCCGTCAGCTGCCCGAGATCCTGATCAACCAGATCGCTGCCGGCGAAGTGGTCGAGCGTCCGGCCTCTGTCGTCAAGGAGCTGGTGGAGAACGCGCTGGACGCCGGTGCGCACCGCGTCGACATCGATCTGGAAGAAGGCGGCGTGCGCCTGATCCGCATCCGCGACGACGGTGGCGGCATCGCGCCCGAGGAACTGCCGCTGGCCATCTCGCGGCACGCGACCAGCAAGATCGCGTCGCTGGACGACCTGGAATCGGTGGGCACGCTGGGGTTCCGCGGCGAAGCGTTGCCGTCGATCGCCTCGGTCAGCCGCTTCACCCTGGCCTCGCGCCGTGCCGGCGACGAACACGGCGCTGCCCTGCAGGTCGACGGCGGCAAGGTCGGCGAGGTGCAGCCGCGTGCGTTGCCGCCGGGCACCCTGGTCGAGGTCCGCGAGCTGTTCTACAACGTGCCGGCGCGGCGCAAGTTCCTGCGCGCCGAGCGCACCGAACTGGGCCACATCGAGGAGTGGCTGCGTTCGCTGGCGCTGGCGCGCCCCGACGTGGAGCTGCGCGTCTCGCACAACGGCAAGCCGTCGCGGCGCTACAAGCCGGGCGATCTGTACTCGGACGCGCGCCTGGGCGAGACCCTGGGCGAAGACTTCGCAAGGCAGGCGCTGCGCGTGGACCACAGCGGTGCCGGCCTGCGCCTGCATGGCTGGATTGCGCAGCCGCATTACTCGCGCGCCAGCGCCGACCAGCAATACCTTTACGTCAACGGCCGTTCTGTGCGCGATCGCAGTGTCGCCCATGCGGTGAAGATGGCCTACGGCGATGTGCTGTTCCATGGCCGCCAGCCGGCTTATGTGCTGTTCCTGGAACTGGAACCGGCGCGGGTGGACGTCAACGTGCATCCGGCCAAGCACGAGGTGCGTTTCCGCGATGCGCGGCTGATCCATGATTTCGTCTACCGCACGCTGCAGGATGCGCTGGCGCAGACCCGTGCCGGCAGCCTGCCTGGCGCGATCGGCGCCGACGCCGCGCTGCCGCCGCCAGCCGCGGGTACTGCGGCCTGGGCGGGCACAGGCGCGCCGAACAGTGGCGGCGCCGGTGGTGGTGGCGGACAGGGTTATGGTTACGGCGCGCAGTGGCGCCCGGCGCAATCGCCGCTGGGCTTGCGCGTGGAAGAGGCGCCGGCGGCGTATGCGGCGCTGTACGCGCCTGCAGCGGAAGCGGGCAGTGCCGCCGGCCTGCCGCGGCAGACCCAGGACCCGGCCGGCGGCCTGCCGCCGACTGCCGCCGACAGCGGCGTGCCGCCGCTCGGCTACGCCATCGCGCAATTGCACGGCATCTACATCCTGGCCGAGAACGCCGACGGCCTGATCGTGGTCGACATGCACGCCGCGCACGAGCGCATCGGCTACGAGCGTTTGAAGACCGCGCACGATGGCATCGGCCTGCATGCGCAGCCGTTGCTGGTGCCGATCACCCTGGCAGTCGGCGAACGCGATGCCGACACCGCCGAGCGCGAGGCGGAGACGCTGGCCGCGCTCGGGTTCGAGATCACCCGCAGCGGACCGCAATCGCTGCACGTGCGCAGCATTCCCGCACTGCTGGCGCAGGCCGAGCCGGAGGCCTTGCTGCGCGACGTGCTCACCGACCTGCGCGAACACGGCCATAGCGGTCGCGTCGCCGGCGCGCGCGATGCGCTGCTGTCGACCATGGCCTGCCACGGCGCGGTGCGCGCCAACCGCCGCCTCACCATTCCGGAAATGAACGCACTGCTGCGCGACATGGAAGCCACCGAGCGCTCCGGACAATGCAATCATGGGCGTCCGACCTGGGCGCGGTTCACCCTGGGCGAGATCGATCGTTGGTTCCTGCGGGGGCGGTGATGGACAAGCGGATGTGGACGGCGGCGCTGCTGGCGGCGCTCGTCGCCTTGAGTGGCTGCGGCAAGCAGGCGCCGGCACCGGCCGCGCCGAAGGCGATGGACGCACGGTTCGTGGCCGATGAGCAGGCTTGGCGCGCGCAGCGCCAGCGCGAACTGCAGGCGCCGGACGGCTGGACCAGCCTGGTCGGCCTGCACTGGCTGGAATTGAAGGAGCACTACATCGGCAGCGGCCCGGACAGCGGCATCCGCCTGGCGGTGGGGCCGGCGCGGATGGCGCTGGTGTCGCAGGCGCAGCGCGAGGTGTACCTGACCCCCGAGCGCGGCGCCGCCCTCAGCGTCGCCGGCGCGCCGGTGCAGGGGCGGATCCGTGTGTACAGCGACCACGATCCGCAGCCGACGGTGATCGACTTCGACGACGGCAAGGGCAAGCTCAGCCTGATCGAACGTGGCGGCCGTTATGCGCTGCGGGTCAAGCACGCCGATGCGCCGACCCGGCTGGGTTTCGCAGGCGTGCCGTACTGGCCGCTGGCCGAATCCTGGCGCGTGCGCGGGCGTTTCGTGCCCAATCCACCGGGCACGACCCTGCCCATCGTCGACATCATCGGCGTCACCACGCCATCGCCGAATCCCGGCGCGCTGGAGTTCGAGCGCGGCGGCAAACGCTACCGCCTGCAGGCGATCGGCGAACCCGGCCAGTCGCTGTTCGTGGTGTTCGCCGACCGCACCAGCGGTCACGGCAGCTACCCCGCCGGGCGCTTCCTGGACGTGGACCCGCCCACGGCCGACGGCAGCGTGGTGCTGGATTTCAACCGCGCCTACGACCCGCCGTGCGCGTTCACCCCGTTCGCCACCTGTCCGTTGCCGCCGCCGGAGAACCGCCTCGACCTGGCGGTGGATGCCGGCGAGAAGGCCTACGCCGCCGCCCATTGACCCGAGGATGCCGATGACCCCGTTCCCGCGCCTGTTGCGCCGCCTGCTGCTGGGCCTGTCGCTGTGCCTGGTGCTGCCGGCACTGGCCCGCACGCCGCCGCCGGTGGCCGCGACGCCTGTCGCGCCCGCCGCCGCAGCGCCCACGGTGGTGCCGCCCACGCCGCTGTTGTGGAAGGTCAGCGGGCCGCGCGGCACGCTGTACCTGCTGGGCTCGTTCCACATGCTCAAGGCCGACGACTATCCGCTGGCCCGCGAGGTCGATGCGGCCTACGCGGCGTCGCCGCGGTTGCTGTTCGAACTGGCGCCGAAGGACGTGGACGCGCCGCAACTGGGCGCGCAGATGCTGCAGGCGGCGCAGCGCCACGACGGCAAGCGGCTGCAGGACGACCTGGACCCGGCGACCTGGGAGCGGCTGCGCCGCTATGCCGCCGGCCACGGCCTGCCGCTGGCGCAGATGAGCGGCTTCGAGCCGTGGTTCGTCGGCCTCAGCATCAGCATCGCCGACATGAAGGCGCAGGGCCTGGAGGCCGATGCCGGGCTGGATCGTCATTTCATGACACTGGCCTTGCAGGACGGCAAGAGTGCCGAGGGCCTGGAGACCGCGCAGGCGCAGATCGACCTGCTCGACGGCATGGACCCGGTGGAGCAGAAGCAGATGCTGACCGAAGCGCTGGACGATGCCGAGCAGGGCGCGGCGCAGACGCTGCGCCTGCACGATGCCTGGCGCCGCGGCGACGAGCGCCAGCTGTGGCAGGAGATCGGCGCGCAGATGAAGCGCGACTACCCGCGGCTGTACCAGCGCATCGACGTGGAGCGCAACCAGGCCTGGCTGCCGCGCCTGGAGCAGCGCCTGAAGGACGGTGGCGGCGACACCCTGGTGGTGGTGGGTGCGCTGCACCTGCTCGGGCCGGACGGCGTGGTCGAGGGCCTGCGTGCGCGTGGTTACAAGGTCGAGCGGATCTGCGGGAATTGCAAGCCGGCGAAGTCGCGCTGACACACGCCTGCGAGGCTTCGCCCGTACCCTCATCCGCCCCTTCGGGGTACCTTCCCCCCAAAAGGGGGCCGTGGTCCCAATGGGAGAAGGGAGAGGTTGGAGCCCCTCTCCCGCCGGGAGAGGGGTTGGGGTGAGGGTAAGGGCGCGAAGCGCTCCGTCGAATCAAATCCGCGAGGCTTCGCCCGTACCCTCATCCGCCCCTTCGGGGCACCTTCTCCCAAAGGGAGAAGGGAGAAGCTGGAGCCCCTCTCCCATCGGGAGAGGGGTTGGGGTGAGGGTAGGGGCGCGAAGCGCCCCGCCGAACCTCACCCGGCCGCAATCCTCAGCGCGGACGCGACTTCGGTGCGGCGCCCGCCGGCGGTTCGCCAGGCTTGCCGGTGCCAGCGGCCGGGCGGCCGAAGCCGGCGCCGAGGTTGCGCTGGAATTCCTGCCACAGCTCCAGGTTGCGCTCGGTGAGCTGGTTCATCATGGTCCACGGGGTCTGCCCCAGCAGATTGCCCATCTGCTGGCGGAACTGCTGCTGCTGGTCGAGGAACACCTGCATGCTGCGCTCCAGGTAGTTGCCCATGAAGCCCTGCAGCGAGTCGCCGTAGAAGCGGATGATCTGGCTGAGCAACTGCGTGGACAGCATCGGCTCGCCGTCCTGTTCCTGGTCGGCGATGATCTGCAGCAGCACTGCGCGGCTGAGGTCTTCGCCGGTCTTGGCGTCGCGGACTTCGAATTCCTCGCCGTCGATGATCAGCTGGCGGACGTCTTCGATGGTGATGTAACTGGAGATCTCGGTGTCGTAGAGGCGGCGATTGGGATACTTCTTGATGATGCGAATCTCAGCCATGAAGCGATCGCTCTGTGACGGTAAGCGCGCAGCATGGCGCAGCGCAGCAGGGCTTGCAACCGCCGAAAGTACCTGAGCACGCGGGTGCAGCAAAAAAATCATGCTGCGCAGCATTCGCAGCGCAGCAAAAGTCCACAGGCCGCCGTGGCGGCCAATGCGGGATAGCGTTACCTCGCGCGAAAGCCGCCGCCTGAGCGATTCAGCTGCTCACCACCCCATGTGGTGGCCGCCGTTGATGTCCAGGTTCGAACCGGTGATCCACGCCGCTTCCTCGGCCACAAGGAACGCCACGGCGTAGGCGATCTCCTCCGGCTTGCCGAGACGCCCGGTGGGGATGTCGGCGGCGATCTTGGCGCGGACTTCCTCCGGCACCGCCATCACCATGTCGGTGGCGACATAGCCGGGCGAGACCGTGTTGACGGTGATGCCGTAGCTGGCGTTCTCGCGCGCCAGGGAAATGGTGAAGCCGTGCATGCCGGCCTTGGCCGCAGCGTAGTTGGCCTGGCCGTACTGGCCCTTGAGGCCGTTGATCGAACTGATCTGGATGACCCGCCCCCAACGCTTCTGGCGCATGCCCTCGATCACCGGGCGGGTGACGTTGAACACCGAGTTGAGGTTGGTGTTGATGACTTCGTGCCATTGCTCGGCGGTCATCTTGTGGAAGGTGGTGTCGCGGGTGATGCCGGCGTTGTTGACCAGGATCTCGACCGGGCCGAGTTGGCGTTCGACCTCACGCACCAGGGTCTGCGCGTGTTCGGGCGAGGCGACGTCGCCGGGGACGATGGCGACGTCGTGGCCACGCTCGCGCATGCGCTGCTGCCAGGCCAGGGCCTTGGCCTGGTCGCGGTAGTTGCTGGCCACGCGGTGGCCCTGCGCGGCCAGCCGCTCGCAGATTGCGGTGCCGATGCCGCCGGTGCCGCCGGTGACCAGCGCAACGCGTGATGTCATGGATGTCGCTCCGGATAGAAATGGTGGGAAAGGACGGCCGCGGCGCGGCCCAGGGTCCGATTCTAGTCAGCCTTGATGTCGCTGGGGATAGCCGGCGCGACTGACGCCGCATCGTCCACGCGTCGGTCCTGCGCCGGCAACCGCGTCGGGTCGAAGGCGCGCAGCGCGGCGGTGAGCAGCGCCGGCACCGACCCGGCGCCGGCCAACGCTGCCGGCGGCTGGCCCAGCGTCGCCCAGGCCAGGCGCAGCGCCGGCAGCGGGTCGGCATCGTCCAGCGGCAGCGCCGCGTGCGACTTGGACAGCTTGCGGCCATCGGCGTCGAGCAGCAGCGGCAGGTGCAGGTAGCGCGGCGTGGGCAGGCCCAGCGCACGCTGCAGCAGGATCTGCCGTGGCGTGGAGTCCAGCAGGTCCGCGCCGCGCACCACGTCGGTGATGCCTTGCGCGGCATCGTCGACCACCACGGCCAGTTGGTACGCCCAGCAGCCGTCGGCGCGCAGCAGCACCACATCGCCGACCTCGGCATGGACGTCCTGGGCCAGCCGGCCGCGCACCGCGTCGTCGAAGGCCACCACGCTGGCCGTACCGGGCGGCACGCGCAGACGGATGGCCGGCTGTGCGCGTGGCGCGTCGGTGACGCAAGCGTGGTGCACGCCGCCCTGCGCCGCGAGGGCGCTGCGGCTGCAACTGCAGGGGAAGGCGAGGCCGGCCTGCAGCAGCCGCTGCAGGGCGTCGCGGTAGATCGGATCGCGCTCGCTCTGCCGCAGCACCGGGCCGTCGGCCTCCAGGCCGCAGGCGCGCAGGCTCGCCAGTTGCCGCTCGGCGGCGCCGGGCACGCTGCGCGGGCGGTCCACGTCCTCGATGCGCAGCAGCCACTGTCCGCCGGCGTGGCGGGCGAGCAACCAACTGCCGAAGGCGGCGAGCAGCGAACCCAGGTGCAGCGGGCCGGTGGGCGAGGGCGCGAAGCGGCCGCGGTAGGGAGACGGGAACATGGACAAGCTGAATCCTCGGTCAGGTACGCGCTTGAATTCAAGCGGCCGACACCGCAGATTCGAGCCAATCCTTCCATTTGATCCGTGCGGAGCCCACGCTCACATGTTCAATCGTATCGTCCTGTTCCTCATCACCAACCTGGCGGTGCTGGTGCTGGCCGGCATTGTCATGTCCGTGTTCGGGGTCAACCCCAACCAGATGGGCGGCCTGCTGGTGATGGCCGCGATCTTCGGCTTCGGCGGCTCGCTGGTGTCGCTGCTGCTGTCCAAGTTCATGGCCAAGCGCGCCACCGGCGCTCAGGTGATCACCGAGCCGCGCAACCACACCGAGCGCTGGTTGCTGCAGACCGTGCAGCGCCAGGCGCAGGCCGCCGGCATCGGCATGCCCGAGGTCGCCGTGTACGACGGCCCGGAGATCAACGCCTTCGCCACCGGCGCCAACCGCAACAATGCGCTGGTCGCCGTTTCCACCGGCCTGCTGCAGAACATGACCGAGGACGAGGCCGAGGCGGTGCTGGGCCATGAGATCAGCCACATCGCCAACGGCGACATGGTGACCATGGCATTGCTGCAGGGCGTGCTCAACACCTTCGTGATCGTGCTGGCGCGCGTGGTCGGTGGCGTGGTCGACAGCTACCTGTCCGGCAACCGCGATGGTCGCCGCGGCCTGGCCTACTACGCGATCGTGATGGTGCTGGAGCTGGTGTTCGGCCTGTTCGCGACGATGATCGCGATGTGGTTCTCGCGCTACCGCGAGTTCCGCGCCGACGCCGGCGGTGCCAGCCTGGCCGGCCGCGCCAAGATGATCGCGGCGCTGCAGCGGCTGGAACTCAACCATGGCCAGAGCACCTTGCCGTCGCAGGTGCAGGCCTTCGGCATCGCCGGTGGTCTGGGCCAGGGCCTGCGCAAGCTGTTCATGAGCCACCCGCCGCTGTCCGAGCGCATCGCCACCCTGCGCGCCTCGCACGTCAACGCGACGGTGAGCTGATAGTTCGCGAGATCGACACGCCGGCCGGCGGAGCGCAGGCTCCGCCGGCCGTTGCTTTTGCGAATCCCCAATCCCCAATCCCGAATCGCGGCCCCTCAGGCAAAATCGAACGTCATCCCCGGCGCCGCCAGGCCGACGAACTCGCCCTGCACGTAATCGACGCCGGCACTGAACAGCAGGCTCATCGAGGTCGCGTCGGAGACGAACTCGGCGATGGTGCGGATGCCGGCAGACTGCGCGCGCCCAGTGATCTCGCGGATCTTGTCCTGGTGTTCGCGGGTCTGGGTCAGGTCCTGGGTGAAGCCGCGGTCCAGCTTCAGGAACGAGGGCTGGAAGTGCGCCAGCAACTGGAACGAGTCCAGGCCGGAGCCGAATTGTTCCAGCCCGACCTTGCAGCCCAGGGCGGTGGCGTCGGCCAGGAACTGCTGCGCGTTGCGCAGGTGGGTGAACACCTTGGCCTCCGGCGTCTGCAGCCACAGGCGGTCGCCGGGCACGCCGTGCGTCGCCAGTTCGCGCCGGATCAGGTCGACCATCTGGGTATCGGCGAAGGCTTCCGGGCTGACCTTGACCAGCAAACTGGTGGCGTGGCCGGCGCGCTGGCGTTCGCCGATGACGGCGATCGCACGCGCGACCACCCAACGGTCGATCTCGGCGGTCAGGCCATGCTCGGCGGCGATGCCGAGGAAGGTCGACGGGCCGATCAGTTCGTCGTTGCGCTCCAGGCGCAGGTAGGCCTCGTACAGCTCGTGCTGGTCGCCCTGCAGGTTCAGCACCGGCTGGTAGTGCAGCAGGAAGCCGTCGCCGGCCAGGGCCTCGCGCAGGTGCTGCACCCAGCGCTGCACGCGCTCTTCCTCGAGTCGGTCGGCCGCGCCCGGGTCGAAGATCTTGCAGGCGTTACCGCCCAGTTCGACGGTCGCCTGCACGTTCTCGCTGGCGCGCGCCAGGACCTGGCCGACGCTGGCGATCTTCTCGCCGATCTGCACGCCGCCGATGCTGACGGTGACCGTGGCCGAGCGCTCGCCGACGCTGAACACCTGGCTGGCGTAGGCCTGCAGCAGGCGCTCGGCCAGCGCCGCGGTGCGTGCGTAGTCGCCTTCCAGCAGCAGCGCGAAGTTGTGCTCGCCGAAGCGCGCCGCCTGCACGTCGCCGTCGATGGCCGCGGCCAGGTGCTGGGCCAATGCGGCGACCAGCGCATCGGCCGAATCCAGGCCGATGTCGGCCAACAGGCGCGCGTAATGATCCGGCTCGACCAGCAGGAAGCCGTACTGGCCCTCGCCGCGGCCGACCTGGGCCACCGCGGTTTCCAGCGCCAGCATGAAGGTCGGGCGGTTGAGCAGACCGGTGACCTGGTCGCGCTGGCGCAGGTCCTCGACCTCGCGCGCCAGTTCCGGGTCGAACTCCTCGCGGCGGCGGAACACCACCTGCACGCAGGCCTCGCCCTCGTAGCTGGCGGTGGCGAATTCCATCGTCGCCGGAAAGCTGTCGCCTTCCAGGGTGCGCGCGTCCACCTGGTACTGCGCCGGCGGCGGCTCGCCCTTGCTCAGCGACTTCAGCAACTGCTTGAAACCTTCCACGTGTTGCGGGGCGACCATGTCCAGCAGCGACACGCCTTCGACGTCGTCGAACGACTCGAACCCGAACATCTCCAGGTAGGCGTCGTTGGCGCGGATGTGCATGCCCTCGTGGATGTAGGCGATCGGATCGCGCGAGGAGGCGATCAGCGCGTCGCAGCGGCGCTCGGTCTCGCGCATCTGCGCCTCGATCCGGCGCAGGCCGCGCCGCGCCTGCAGGTCGGCCCAGGTGGTGCGGACCACGGCCAGCAAGTGCTCGGGCCGCTGCCGCAGCGCGATCGCGCGCGCGCCACCGGCCACCGCCTCCAGCCATTCGTTCTCGTCGATGCGCTCGGCCAGCACGATGACCGGGATGTCCTTGCCGCTGGCGGCGACCCGTTGCAGCACCTGCGGCAGGGGGATCGACTGGGCCTGTGCGCTGAGCACCAGGTCGATCGGCTGCGCGGTCAGCATCGCCGACAACTCCTCGGCGTGCTGCGGCCGCGACGGGCGCACCGCGATGCCGCTGTTGCGCAGGCTGCTGACGATCGCCTCGGCGTCTTCGCCGCTGTCGTCGACGATCATCAGGCGGAGGGTGATGTCTTTGCCTGTGTGCATGAAGCCTCCCGGGGACGGGGTTTAATACACGATGCCCGCGGTCGCGTCCATGTTGTTCGGGAATGGGGAATCGGGAATGGGGAGTCGCAAGAGCGGGCTGTCGTGTCTGAACGTTCGCGCTCGGACCGGGACGCGCGCGCAACAAGCGGCGTTTCGAGTCCCCATTCCCGATTCCCGATTCCCCATTCCCGGCCGCTAGGCCGCCAAACCAGCCGCATGGCCCGAGGCCCAGGCCCACTGGAAGTTGTAGCCGCCCAGCCAGCCGGTGACGTCGAGCACTTCGCCGACGAAGTACAGGCCGGGCACGCGCCGCGATTCCATGGTCGAGGACGACACCTGGTCGGTATCCACGCCGCCCAGGGTGACTTCGGCGGTGCGGTAGCCCTCGGTGCCGCTGGCCACCAGCGGCCAGGCGCCGAGCAGCTCGGCGGCCGCGCGCAGCTGTGGCTCGTCCAGCTGGCGCACCGGCTTGTCCGGCAGCCACACCTCGCACAGGCGTTGTGCGAAGCGGCGCGGCAGTGCCTCGCCGAGTACCGTGCGCAACTCGGCGGCGCCGCGCAGGCGTTTCTGTTCGCGCAGCCAGGTTGCCGCGTCCTGCCCCGGCAACAGGTCCAGGCGCAGGTCGTCGCCCGGTTGCCAGTACGAGGAGATCTGCAGGATCGCCGGGCCGCTGACGCCGCGGTGGGTGATCAGCATGAAGTTGCGGAAGCGCGCACCGTTGCAACTGGCCTCCACCGGCAGCGCCAGGCCGGACAGGTCGTGCAGGCGTTCCTGGTGCTTGCCGCTCAGGGTCAGCGGCACCAGCCCGGCGCGGGTCGGCAGCACGGCGTGGCCGAACTGCCGCGCCAGCTCGTAGCCGAAGCCGCTGGCGCCGAGGCTGGGGATGGACAGGCCGCCGGTCGCCACCACCAGCGAGGCCGCATGCACCGGGCCATCGTCGGTGTCCAGGCGGAACCCTTCGCTGCCGCGTTCCACCGCGCGCACGCTGCAGTCGGTGCGCACCGTCACCCCCGCCGCGGCGCACTCGTCCACCAGCATGCGCACGATCTGCTTGGAGGACACGTCGCAGAACAACTGCCCCAGTTCCTTCTCGTGGTAGGCGATGTGGTGGCGTTCGACCAGGTCGATGAAATCGGCCGGGCGGTAGCGGGCCAGCGCCGATTTGCAGAAGTGCGGGTTGGCCGACAGGAAGTTGCCCGGTCCGGTGCCGGTATTGGTGAAGTTGCAGCGGCCGCCGCCGGACATCAGGATCTTCTTGCCAACCTTGTTGGCATGGTCGATCACCCGCACCCGGCGCCCGCGCTGGCCGGCGGCGATCGCGCACATCAGCCCGGCGGCGCCGGCGCCGAGTACCACGACATCGGTGCGGAGGGGGGCGGTCCCGACGCTCATGCCGCGGCTTTGCGCACCGTGGGGGTGAAGGCGAAGCTGCCGCTGTCGCCCAGCCACTGCACCTCGCCGTCCTGGATCACCACGTCGAAGCGCATGCTGCGCTGGATCAGCTCGGCCGCCGCAGCGACGGCGTCGGCCGGCAGGTCGATCACCTGTACCGGCTTGAGCTTGATCAGCGCGGACGCGTTCTTGTCCCACCAGATGTCCGCGGCGCGGCCGCCATAGTTGGCCACCACCACCGAGCGCGCCCGGCCGCAGGCCTTGCGTACCCGCGACTCGTCGGGCTGGCCGACCTCGATCCATTGCTCGATCGCGCCGGTGTAGTCCATCCGCCACAGGTCGGGTTCGTCGTCGCTGCTCAGGCCCTTGCCGAACAGCAGGCGCTCCTCGGCGTACAGGGCGAAGGTCAGCAGGCGCGCCATCAGCCGTTGATCGGTTTCGGACGGGTGTTGCGCCAGGGTCAGGGAATGGGCGGCGTAGTAGCCGCGGTCCATGTCGGAAATCTGCAGCTCCGCCTTGCGGAGGGTGGCGGTGAGGGCCATGCGGCTACCGGGATCGAGGGCGCACTAGGATACGGTGTGGGGCCGCCGCTGGCCGGGGACTTGTGGGGAAGCGGGAGAATCGAGGCCCGGGGGGCGCGTGTCCGACCCGGGGCCGGGG
>NZ_NQYT01000070.1:0-86597 GCF_009192935.1 Xanthomonas sp. LMG 12461 | reverse complement strand
TGTGGAGGCGGAAGGGCTGGGGCCCGCGCCTTGCGCAGCAAGGCGCGGGGCGCAGGCGCTTTGCGCCTGCGCGAACCCGCAGCCAAACACACAAAAAAGGCCGATCTTTCGATCGGCCTTTTTTGTGTGTTTGGCTGCCCCGGATGGATTCGAACCACCGAATGCCTGAGTCAGAGTCAGGTGCCTTACCGCTTGGCGACGGGGCAATGTGGACTGCAAGTATCGCACGCCTCGGGCGTACACACCATGGTGGCTATGGGTGGACTCGAACCACCGACCCCAGCATTATGAGTGCTGTGCTCTAACCGGCTGAGCTACATAGCCCTGGTGAACCGCAAATTCTTATGGAGAAGCGGGCGGCTGTCAACGGGTTTCTGCGCTGCTTGTGGCCCGGCCGCAGCCATGGCAGAGTCGGAGCCAGTAGATTTTTCAGGAGTCCGCATCGTGATCGATCCGGACGGCTATCGACCGAACGTAGGCATCGTGCTGATGCGGCCGGATGGTCAGGTGTTCTGGGCACGCCGTGTGCGCCGGGACGGCTGGCAGTTCCCGCAAGGCGGCATGAACACCGACGAGACCCCGGTGGAGGCCATGTACCGCGAGTTGCGCGAAGAAACCGGGCTGTTGCCCGAGCATGTGGAAGTGCTCGGCGCCACCCCCGGTTGGCTGCGCTATCGCCTGCCCAGCCGGGCCATCCGCCGCAACGAGCGCCAGGTCTGCATCGGCCAAAAGCAGGTCTGGTTCCTGTTGCGGATGCAGTGCGACGAGAGCCAACTGAACCTGGAACTGACCGAGACGCCGGAGTTCGACCACTGGCGCTGGGTCGATTTCTGGTACCCGGTGGAGCACGTGGTGCTGTTCAAGCGCGGGGTCTATGCGCGGGCGCTGCGCCACCTGGCGCCGCTGGCGCAGACCATCGCCGGCGCCGGCATCCGCGCCATGCCGACTCTGGCCCAGGAGGCGTGGCTGCCGGGCAATACGGCGGGCCACGAGCGGCCGCGCAAGCGTCCACGCAAGCGCGGCGGACCCCGGGCGGCACGGATTAATAACGATTAACGGGCGGAATTGACAACCATTCTCACTTTGGTTTGAATGGGCGCCAGGCGCAGTCCGCGCCGTCCGCCGCCAAGCCCGCCGTGTACGTCTGCATCTGCAATGGGGTCACCGATCGCCAGATCCGCGAAGCCGCCGAAGCCGGCTGCCGCAGCGTGTCCGAACTGACCATGCGCACGGGCTGCGGCGCCACCTGCGGCTCCTGCCTGGACATGGCGGGCGACCTGCTGGAGCGCGCGCTGAGCCGCGAGCTGCCCCTGCCGGTGCTCGGCGGTCTGGCCCGCGCCGCCTGAGGCCGTCGCCGCGCTGCAGCGCGGGATGATCACGATTCGCGTTCCTTCACGTCGCAGCGCGATTCGCTAGAGTCTGCGCTTTCCGGCTTACGCGAGCGATGCAATGAAGGGCGACAGCAAAGTCATCGAGTTCCTCAACAAGGTCCTCTACAACGAGCTGACTGCGATCAACCAGTACTTCCTGCACGCCAAGATGCTGAAGAACTGGGGCCTGAAGGAACTGGCCGAGCACGAGTACAAGGAATCCATCGACGAGATGAAGCACGCCGACAAGCTGGCGGACCGCATCCTGTTCCTCGAGGGGCTCCCCAACTTCCAGGCGCTGGGCAAGCTGCGCATCGGCGAGAACCCCAAGGAAATCCTCGAGTGCGACCTGGCGCTGGAACAGGACGGCACGGTCACCCTGCGCGAAGGCATCGCCTACGCCGAATCGATCCAGGACTACGTCAGCCGCCAGCTCCTGGCCGACATCCTGGAATCGGAAGAAGAGCACATCGACTGGCTGGAAACCCAGCTCGACCTGATCGACCGGATCGGCGAGCCGAACTACCTGCTGACCAAGCTCGACGACTGAATCGTCGGCGCATGAGGCCGCGGCGCTGGCCTGTGTCGGCGCCGCGCAGGATGTTGTTCGCTCTGCGCTCCGGGATGGCGCTGACATGCACGTGCAGGAGTCAACTGTCATGCAGCCGCGACGCGTGGCTGGCGCAAGGTCGCCGCTGATCCCGAACAGCGGCACATGCCGCTCCTGCGAGAGTCCATGCGGCCGACATGGCATCGGCATCGCACCACCTCGCTCTCCTGTGGGAGCGGCTTCAGCCGCGACGCGTTGATGGTGATCGTCGCGGCTGAAGCCGTTTCTGCACGCACCGGGTAGGCGGCGACTGCGGCGGTACGGCGCAAGCGCAGCGAGACCTTCCTGTGCGGACCACCGCAACACGTCGCTGCTGAATCTCGCGGCGTCCTCTGCGCTTGATCGCGGGCGGAGCATGCGGCTTGGCGAAGGCCATGCAGGTGCACCACGACAGCCATGCATGCACAGCGCCACTGTTCCTTTAAGAGTGGCTTCAGCCGCGATGGCGTTACGGGTAGCGCCTTGTCGCGCTGAAGCGCTCCTACAAGAAAGGCAGTAGGCCGTGCGTCGATGTCTTCGATGCACTGTGGCCGGGTCTTGCGGGCGATCGTGTCGCCTGCAGACGCGCCGTAGCGCGATACCACGCTAGGGTTCGGCGGGTTCGGCAGTGTCGCGGACGCTGGCGCGGTAGCCGCTCAGCGCCAGGCGCGCGCGCGCGAACTCGGCGATCACCAGGGCGACCGCGACCACGGGGCGATCCAACGTGCCGGTGCGCACGCCCGACTCGATGCGCAGCGCCGCCGCCGACAGCGCCAGCGCGCCGAGGTTGGCGGCCGAGGACTTCAGCGTGTGTGCGGCCTCGCGCAGCGCGTCGCTCTGCGCCGTCGCCGCCGCCTGCTCCAGGCGCTGGATCAGCAGCGGCGCATCGGCCAGGAACAGCTCGACGATCTGCGCCACGCTGGCCGAGCCGATGACCTCGCGCAACTCGTCGAGCACGGCGATCTCCAGCACCGGCGCCGGCACCGCTGAGGGCGGTTCCGGATCGTCTGCCTCCGGCGCGGCGAGCGGCAGCGTCGACGTTGCGGTGGTGCCGCGCGATGCCAGGTCCTGTTCCAACGCAGGCGCTGCCGGGGGGACGTCGAGCGTGGCGTGATCGGGCGATGGCATCGAGGCGGTCGACGTGGTGCTGGGGCTGGACGCCGTGGCGGCGTCCGTCGTGTGCAGGGTGGTGTGGCGGGTGTCCTGCGCTTCGACGTCCACCGCGTCGGCGAGCGCATCCGCCGCTGGCCCGCTGGCGATCGCCGCGGACCCGTCCGCGGCTGCATCCGCCTCCGGCGCGAACGCCGCGCTGGCCGGCGCGGCCGCCGGCTGCAGCGGCAGCCAGCGCTGCAGGCAGTCCTCCAGCCGCGCGCGATCGAGCGGCTTGGACAGGTAATCGTCCATGCCGGCATCGAGGCAGCGCTGGCGGTCGCCGGCCATCGCGTTGGCGGTCATCGCCACGATCGGCAGGCGCGGGCGCGACGCATCGGCCTCGCGCTGGCGCCACTGCCGGGTAGCGGCGTAGCCGTCCAGCACCGGCATCTGGCAGTCCATCATCACCAGGTCGTACGGCTGCCGCGACAACTGCGCCAATGCGGCGGCGCCGTCCTCGACGCTGTCGGCATGGTGGCCGAGCGATTCCAGCAACCGCCGCGCCACCATCAGGTTGACCGGATTGTCCTCGACCAGCAGCAGGCGGTAGCCGCTGCGCGGCGGCGGCGCGTCGGCCACGACGGTCGTCGGTTCCGCGGCGCGGGCCGGTGCGGGGGCATCCATGACGTCCGTCGCGAAGGCGTCGTGGTAGAACGCGTCGGCGGTGTCGGCGCCATCGCCAGCGGTCTCGCTGGCCAGGCTCGGCGTCGCCGGGGCCAGCGCCAGCATGCTGCGCAGGTCGATGTCCGCCGCCTGCCGCGACAGCAGCGCGCCGTGCGCGCGGATTTCCTCGGGAATGTCGGCCTCGCCGTACAGCCAGATCAGCCGCGCGGTCTGCGGCGCCGGCAGGCGCGCCACCGCGCGTTGCAGGGCGCGCGCGCTCTGCCGCAGTCCATCCAGGTCGCCGATCACCAGATCGTAGGTCGGGCGCACGCTACCGCCACTGCCGTTGCCGCGCAGCCGCTCCAGCGCCTCCTGGGTCGAATCGACCTTGCTCACCTGCACGCCCCAGTTCGGCAGCAGCACGCTCAGGCGCTGCTGCAGGCGCTGGTCGGCGCCGACCAGCAGCGCATGCAGCCGCGGCAGGCCGCCCGGATTCTGCGGCAGGTCGCCGATCACCTTCAGCAGCGGGATCTCGAACCAGAACGTGGCGCCATGGCCCTGCCGCGACGCCACGCCGATGCGCCCGCCCATCAGTTCGACGATGCGCTTGCAGATGGTCAGGCCCAGCCCGGTGCCGCCGTACAGGCGGGTGGTGGAGGCGTCGGCTTGGGTGAAGGCCTGGAACAGGTGCTCCTGGCGCTCGGCGCTGATGCCGATGCCGGTGTCGCGTACCTCGAAGCGCAGCAGGTGCTGTGCCGGGGTCTCGCCGAGCCGGCGCACGCCCAGGTCGATGCCGCCGCGCGCGGTGAACTTGACCGCGTTGCCGAGCAGGTTGCTCAGCACCTGGCGCAGGCGCACCGGATCGCCGCGCACCGGCAGGCGCACCGCCGGGTCCAGTTGCAGCGCCATGCGCAGGCCCTTGGCCTCGGCCGCGCGCTGCATCAGCTCCAGCACGCCGTCGAGCAGTTCGCGCAGGTTGAAGGTGGTGATCTCCAGCTCCAGCCGGTTCGCTTCCAGCTTGGAGTAGTCCAGGATGTCGTCGACGATGCGCAGCAGTTGCAGCGAGGAGGTGTTGGCCGCGCGCAGCATCTCGCGCTGGTCCAGGCCGAGCGGGCCGCGCCCGATCAGTTCCAGCATCGGGATGATGCCGTTGAGCGGGGTGCGGATCTCGTGGCTCATCGTCGCCAGGAACTCGCCCTTGGCCAGCACGGCGGCCTCGGCGGCCTGCTTGGCCTGCAGCAGTTCCTGTTCCAGCCGCTCGCGCACGTGCACGTCGTGTTGCAGGGCGTTGCGCTCGGACTCGGCCAGCGCGGCACGCGCCAGCGCCGCATCCAGGCGTTCGATCTGCTGGCGCGCGCGGCAGCCAGCCAGGGTGGCCAGCGCCGCGGCGGCGGCCATGCACAGCGGCGCCAACCAATGCCACAGCGGCGGCAACGGCAGCGCCAGCGGCGGCAGCGCCAGCAAGGTGCCGGCGACGGCGAGCGCCGCGGCGAAGGTCGCCGGCCGCGGGACGGGCCGACGTCTGCGGACGGACATGGCTAGAGCACCGCGTTCTGGAAGTCGAAGTTCAGCTGGTCGCCGACCGACTGCACCAGGTTGCCCTGGATGAAGTCGACCCCGCCCATCCACATCGCGGCCGCGGCCTGCGCCTGTTCGATCTGCTGGCCGATGATCAGCAGGCCGGCGCGGTGCGCCAGGTCGATGGTGGCGCGCAGCTGGTCGCGCAGTTCGGGATCGGCATGCGCGCCGGCGAAGCGTGCCGACAGGCGCAGATAGCCCAGCGGCAGATGCGCCAGTAGCGCTTCGGCCTCGGCGCCCGGTTCGAACTGGCTGATGCAGAACTGCACGCCCAGCGGCATCAGCCGTGCGCAGAACTGCTGCAGCGTGGCGGTGTGGACCAGCGCATCGTCCAGGCGCAGGTCGATCACCAGCGAGGTGCCGGTGACGCCGCGCCGGCCGATGGTGTCGATCAGCCATTCGGCGAAGGCGGTGCGCGCCAGCGTGCGCGTGGACTGCGAGACGAACAGGCGCAGCGGCGGAGTGGCGTGCTGGTACAGATGCAGCAGGCCCAGCGCGTGGTCCAGCACCTGCTGGTCGAGGTCGGCGAGGCGTCCGCCGGCCTCGGCGGCCGGCAGCACCTGGCCGGCCGAGAGCAGGCTGCCGTCGCGCTGGCGCAGGCGCAGCAGCACCTGGTACTGGGCGATGTCGCCGCCGGCGACGGCGACGATCGGCTGGTAGGCCGGCTCCAGTTGTCCCTCCAGCATCGCGATGCGCTGCAGGTCCTCGTCGGTGCGCGGCGGCACGTAGGCGGCGATGCTCTGCGGATGCAGCCGCGCCTGCAGCGCGGTGCGTTCGACCGCTTCGAGCGCGCTGCCGGCGTCCTCGAAGCCATGACCGAAGTCGGCGTAGCCGATCGCGCAGCGCAGGTGCAGCGCCTCGTCCTCGCGCAACGGGAAGGCGTGGCCGGACAGGGTGTCGCGCAGGCTCTGCGCGCGTTGCCGCTGCGCGTCGGCATCGGCGTCGTCGGCCAGCAGCAGGAAGCTGTTGTCGTTGAGCCGCGCCAGCGGCTGCGGCGCGGTGATGCCGGCCAGGCGGCGCCCGGCCTGCACCATCAGCCGCTCGAACGCGGCGTAGCCATAGCGTTCGCGCAGGCCGAGCGCGCTGGCGATCTCGATGAAGTACAGGCTGCCGGGGCGGCGCGCGCGCAGCGTCGTGTCCAGCAACTGCAGCACGTGGGCGCGGGTCGGCAGGCCGGTCTCGGGGTTGTTCAGCGGCACCGCCTCGGCGTGGCCTTGCTGGGCCTGCTGGCGGGCGCGGCGGATGCGGTTGGAGACCGCGGCGATCAGGTGCCGCGGCCGGATCGGCTTGGTCAGGAAGTCGTCGGCGCCGCTGTCGAGCACTTCGTATTCCAGTTCCGGATCGGCGTCGCCGGACAGGAACACGATCGGCAGCAGCTGGTGCTGTGGCTGCTGGCGGATCAGCGCGGTCAGGCGCATGCCGTCCAGTCCCGGCATGTGCAGGTCCATCAGGATCAGGTCCGGCCGGTAGTCGACCATGGCCTGCTGCACGCCTTCGGCCTGCATCTGCACCTGCGCATGCATGCCAGCGCCATGCAGCACGCTCTGCGCGAACAGCGCCTGCGCGCGGTCGTCCTCGACGATCAGCACGCGGTACGGCGCGGCCGCGGCCGGTGCGGCGGGATCGGAGGCGGCGTCGGCGACGACGAAGGCGGCCGCGTTGGCGTCGCCGGTGCCGTCGTCGTGCTCGCTGGCGGCCAGTGGCGTGGCGGCTGCCGCCAGTTCGGTGGGCACCGGATCGGCCATGCCGTCACCGGCGGCGGGATCGGCGGGCGCCGCGCGCTCCGCGTCGCCGACCCAGCGCCGCCAGTAGTGCGGCGGCGGGGTCTCGGCGCGGACATGGCGCGCGCGCGCGTCCTCGCGAGGGGAAAGCGGAGCGGTGTCGTTGGCGGGCATCGCGTCTGGTTCCTGGGGCGCGTCCAATTATGCGACGAAGTTCACGATGGCTGTGCGCCGGGATGCGAGACGTTGCCGGCCGGTGCCGTCGGCGAGGCCAGCAGGCGGCGCATGCCCCGCCACAGCAGGCGCCATGTCCACCACACCAGCAACGCGCCGAGCGCGCTCGCCGCCAGCACGACGGTCAGTGCCAGCCACGGGTGCGCGAGGGCCAGGGCCAGCGCGGCGATCACCACCGAATCTTCGGCCAGCGAGGCGATCCAGTTGCTGGCCGGTTCCGGCGAGGTGTTGAGCAGGGCGCGGGTGCCGGCCTTGAGCGCGTGGCTGGTCAGCGCCACGCCCGCGCCGGTGGCCAGCGCGCCGGCGCTCAGCTGGCCGTCAGGCGAAAGCGTGGCCGCGGCCAGGAAGGCGCCGGCCGGAATCCGGGTCAGGGTCTGCAGCAGGTCCCACACCGAATCCACGCCGGGGATCTTGTCGGCGAAGAACTCGGCCAGCGCCAGCGCGCCGGAGGTGCCGAGCACCCACCACGACTGCGTCGCCTGCAGCGCCGGCGGCAGCTCCAGCCAGCCGAGCAGGCCGGCCAGGCCGATGCCGAACACGGTCAGGTAGACGCGGATGCCGGCCAGCCAGGCCAGCAGGATGCCGATTACGAAGAGATGGGCGTCGGTCATGGCAGGCGCTCCTGCAAAGCACGGATGCCGGTCACTATCGGCCAAGCCCGCCACGAAGGCCAGCCCGCGGCGCGGGCCGGCCGCGCAGTCCGGCGCCGCTCAGGAGGGTGGCTTACACTAGGTGGCCCAGCAGGCCGACCCGCGAGGATCGACGCCGGCGCCGCCTCGGTGGCGCGGCAGCGCGCATGAACCGACCCGTTCCCCGTTTCCAGATCGTGGCCAATGGCGCCGCGCCCCGCCGCGGCCGCGGGCTGTGGTTGCTGCTCGCCGGGCTGTGGCTGCTGTCGCTGGCGCTGACCTGGTGGCTGGCCAGCCGCCAGGCCGCGCCGCGACTCGGTGCGGTCAGCGCGCAGTTGCGCGAGGCCGAACGCAACCTGCAGGCGCAGCAGCGGCAGATCGAGACGCTCAACCAGCGCCAGGCGACCCTGGCCCGTTCCGACCAGATCAGCCGCGCCGCCAACAACGAGGTGCAGAGTTCGCTGGCGGAGCGCGACGAGGAGATCGCCGGGCTGCGGGCCGACGTGGCGTTCTACGAGCGCTTGGTCGGCGCGACCAGCCAGCGCAAGGGCCTGAGCGTGCATTCGGTGGAGTTCTCCGCCGAGGCCGGCGGCACCTGGCGCTACAACGTGGTGCTGACCCAGAACCTCAACCGCGGCGCGATCAGCCAGGGGCAACTGCGGCTGACCGTGGAAGGCGTGCGCGGCGGCAAACTGACCAGCGTCGGCTGGGACGAACTGCACCAGAAGACCGGTGTGCCCGGGCAGGACTACTCGTTCCGCTACTTCCAGCAACTGGACGGCAGCGTGATCCTGCCCAAGGGCTTCACCCCGCAACGGGTGCGGGTGGCATTGAGCGGCGGCGGGGCGCCGGTCAGCCAGACCTTCGATTGGACATTGGCCGGTAACGGCAAAGGGGAATAATCAGCCTATGTTTGGGAACAAGAACAGCCGCAACAGCGGCCAGACCGTGGTCGATACGCTGATCGGCGCGCAGGTGGTGATCCGCGGCGACCTGGTGTTCAGCGGCGGCCTCTACGTGGAAGGGCGCATCCTCGGCAAGGTCGTCGCCGAAGACGGCGCGCCGGCCACGTTGACCCTGTCCGAGCACGGCAGTATCGAGGGCGAGGTGCGCGCACCGGTGGTGATCATCAACGGCCAGCTGATCGGCGACGTGCATGCCGCCGAGCGCGTGGAACTGGCGTCCAAGGCACGGGTGCAGGGCAACGTGCACTACCAGGTGGTGGAGATGAACGCCGGCGCGCAGCTGACCGGGCGCCTGATCCACGCCGGCAGCCTGGCCGCACTGGCGCCGCCGGAAGCGCACCGCGAGGCCGCCGGCGACGCCGAGCCGCCGCGCGCGCTCACCGCCGAGGCTTGATTCGGCCGTCCGCCGTCCCCATTCTCCCGCCATGAGCACTCTCGTCTCCCTGCCCGGCGCCGCGCCCACGCCCGACTACCAGTCGCTGGACCGGCCGTTGAACTTCACCGCGGCCGCTGCGGCCAAGGTGCGCGAACTGATCCGCGAGGAAGGCAACGATGCGCTGGCGCTGCGCGTCTACATCCAGGGCGGCGGCTGTTCCGGCTTCCAGTACGGCTTCGAGTTCGACGAGAACCGCGCCGAGGACGACCTGGCGGTGCAGACCGACCAGGTCACCCTGCTGGTCGACCCGCTCAGCCTGCAATACCTGATGGGCGCGGAAGTGGATTACAGCGAAGGCCTGCACGGGGCGCAGTTCGTGATCCGCAATCCCAACGCCAAGACCACCTGCGGGTGCGGCAGCAGCTTCAGCGTGTAGACACGCTGCGGCTTGCGGGACGCACGGTTTGCCTGCACCCTGCGGCGCATGTCCGATCCGACGCCTGCCTCTTTCGCCTTCGCCGGTCCTGCGATCGACCGTGCCGATGCCGTACGCAACGACCCGGCCGCGCTGCGCCAGGCCTGGGAACAGGCCAGGGTGCTGGTGCTGGAAGCCGATGGCCAGGCGCATGCCGATGCCGACGGACGCCCGCTGATCGCCAGCGCCGCCGCCCTGGGCGCGCTGGCAGAGCAGGCCATCTTCCTTGGCCTGGACCAGGATCAGGCCTGGTTCGCGCTGGCCGCCGACGCGCTGCCGCAGGCGCTGGCGCCGCCGCAGCGCATCGACCTGCGCCGCGCCGCGGCCGAGTGGCCGGCGCCGGAGGCGGGCCTGTTCGCCTACGCCCGCGCGATGCTGCACTGGCAATCGCGCACCCGTTTCTGCGGCGTGTGCGGCGGCACCATCGCGTTGCAGCGCGGCGGCTTCCTCGGCGTCTGCACGCAGTGCGCCAGCGAACACTATCCGCGGGTGGATCCGGCGGTGATCGTCGCGGTCAGCGATGGCCGGCGCCTGCTGCTGGGGCGCCAGGCGAGCTGGCCGGCGCGGCGCTACTCGGTGATCGCCGGCTTCGTCGAGCCCGGCGAATCGCTGGAACAGACGGTGGCGCGCGAAGTGGCCGAAGAGACCCTGGTGCGGGTGCGGCCGGGCAGCTGCCGTTACTACGGCGCGCAGCCGTGGCCGTTTCCTGGCGCGCTGATGCTGGGCTTCAGTGCGCAGGCGGAGGCGGACACGCCGCAGGTCGACGGCGAACTGGAAGACGCGCGCTGGTTCGAGCGCGAGGAGGTCGGCGCCGCGCTGGCGCGCCTGGCGGCGCAGGGCGACAGTGCCGACGATGGGCACGGCCTGCGTCTGCCGCCACGCATCTCCATCGCCCGCGCGCTGATCGAGGATTGGTACCGGCACGGCGCGCCGGCCTGACCGCGCCGGTACGTTCCGCGCACCCGCTTCAGAACGGTCCCGGAGGACCTGCATGTTCACGACCCTCGTCGCTGTGATCGTCGCCCTGGTGCTGGGCCATGTCGCGCCCGGCATGGTGGCCTCGTTGCGCCGCTTCGACGCCTTCGGCGACTGGCTGAGCTGGCTGGACACGCATGCCGGCGAGGGCAGCGCCTGGCGCGGCCGCTACGGCATCGCGCTGGCGCTGCTGCCGCCGCTGCTGCTGGTCGGCCTGCTGCAGTGGCTGCTGGCGGCACCGCACCTGGGCCTGCTGATCCTGCTGTTCGGGATCGTGGTGCTGGCCTTCAGCTGGGGTCCGCGCGACCTGGACACCGACGTCGAGGCGATCATCGACGCCGATGACGCCAGCGCGCGGCGCCTGGCGGTGGCGCAACTGCAGGCCGATGGCGGGCCGCTGCGTGAGGATCCGGCCGGGCTGGTCGAGGCGGTGGCGGTCAGCGCGCTGCGGCGCTGGTTCGCGGTGCTGTTCTGGTTCCTGTTGCTGGGGCCGTTCGGCGCGCTGGGTTATCGGCTGCTGGCGCTGGCTGCGGTCGGCCCCTATGCCGCGCGGCTGCCGCCGGCGACCGCCGCCGGCGCGCGCGCGTTGCTGGCGGCGCTGGAATGGCCGGTGGCGCACCTGATGACCTTCTCGCTGGCCCTGGTCGGCAATTTCGAAGCGGTGTTCGGCGCCTGGCGCGCCGCCGGCGGCAAGCGGTGGCAACTGGACACCGGCTTTCTCGGGCCGGTGGCGTGCGCCAGCGTACGCGGCGAACTCGATGCCGAGGCGCACGACTACAGCGACGCGGGCATGGTGGTGCCGGCGCTGCGGCGCCTGCCCGAACTGCGCGATGCGATGAGCCAGGTGTGGCGGGTGCTGCTGCTGTGGCTGGTGCTGCTGGCGCTGCTGGTGATCGCCGGCTGGGTCAGCTGAGGCGCATACCCAAGGCCGGCATCAATTCGGCGGGGGGACGCGTTCCGAACTGACGGCGGGCTGTCAGTCGCCGCTCGGGAACTGGCGCTCGTACGCAGCTACATGCAGGGGAAACAACTGGGCATACTGCGGATCGCTGATGCCGATGACCGACACTTCGCGCCCACTCGCGCCGAGTTCCGCCGAGTGGTTGCTGATGCACACGCCGATGCATTCGAGCAATGTTCCGTTCGCATCGCGTGCCGAGAGATGCAAGCCCTCCGACGCCGGACCCTGGGCGGCGATCACCTGCGCCTGGATCAACCTATAGGACGGTGTCGGCACGAACCTGCCGAACGCCACGCCCATGGGCGCGTCGCCAAGTTCGAGCGCGGACCAGCCGACCAAGAGTTCCTTGCTGTAGATGCCGAACTGCGGCATGGCCGTTAGCCGGGCGCCAGCAGGGTGAACGGGAACCACGGCAGGTTGCGCGCGATCCAGTAGCCCGGCAGCGCGACCAGCCAGAAATTCGGCCGCGAGACCACGCTCACGACTGGCGCAAACCAGGCCGCGCGCCAGCCGGCCTTCCAGGCGATCAGGCCCGGCAACAGGGCCAGGCCCAGCATCGCGCCGGGATTCATCGCGAACGCGCCGACCGGGTCCAGGTGCACCAGCGCATGCAGGGCGCGGGTCATGCCGCAGCCCGGGCAGTAATAGCCTGTGAGCGCATGGAACATGCACGGTGCGAACGGGTTGTTCGCGGCATTGGGATCGAAGCGGTACAACAGCGTGGCGCCGCCGGCCGCGAATGCGGCGGCGGCGCCCAGGCACGCCCGTTGTTGCCAGGCGCGCACGCCGATCAGCTCGCGTGCTGGATCTGCTGCATGTAGTCCATGTAGCTCTGCATGCCGCCGGTGGCGACCATGACGGCATTGATCAGCAGGCCGATGATGGCCAGTGCGGTGGTCACCCAGCACCAGGTCTTGGCGGTGTTGGAGGCGCGGCGCGCGCCTTCCAGGTCGCCCTGGTTGAGCAGGCCGTTGACCTTGCTGGAGAACACGATGGCGACGATGCCGGTGATCAGCGCCGGGCAGCACAGGCAGAAGCCGAGCACCGTCGAGATGATCGCCCAAGCCAGGTGGTTGGGAACCGGACCGGGGACGCCGGAGGCGGGAGGCGGCGGGGGCGCGACGGGGCTGACGGTACTCATGTGGATCTCCTGGATGGCTGGTGCACGGCAGTCGGTGAGTCTAGACGAGTCGCTGCGGTGCGGAGGTGGCGGGCCGTCAGTGCGGCGCGAGCAGTGTGAAGGGATACCAGGGCAGATTGCGCAGCAGCGCATAGCCGAGCAGCACCCATAGCCATAATCGCGGGTCGGCGAGGATCTTCAGCAGCGGCGCGAGCGGGCGCAGGCGCAGGCCGGCGGCGTTGAGCGCCATGATCGCCAGCAGCGGCAGTGCCACCACCAGCAGGGGATTGCTGGTCCAGGCATGGGCCAGGTCCAGGTGCACCAGCGCGTGCAGGCAGCGGGTACTGCCGCAGCCGGGGCAATACAGGCCGGTGAGGGCGCGGAACGGGCAGCCCGGCAGCGGATTGCCGGGGACATTCGGATCGATCCGACGCAGCACCACGGTGGCCACCACCGCGGCGCCGCTCAGTGCGACCAGCGGCAGCCAGCGGGGCAGGGACTGCAGGCGCTGAAGGGACATGGCAGGCGGACGATCGCGTGGTCGGCCGCCGTCGCAGGCGACGGCGGCCGCGGTGCTCAGGACATGGACGACTGCTGCATCATACCCAGGCCGCCCAGGGCGAAGAGGAAGATCAGGTACAGCACGATCAGCACCACCGAGGTGATCGCCGAGTAGATCGCCCACTTCTTGGCCTTGTCCGACGAATCGCGCGCACCGGCCACATCGCCCGCGGCGAGCTTGGTGTTGACCTGCGAGGCGTAGACGATGGACACGATGCCCAGCGGCAGACAGCAGAACAGCGTGGTCAGGATCGCCCAGACGAGGTTGTTGGACACTTGCGGTGCGGTGGTATTCATCCGTGTTACTCCGGTGGTTGGGTGGTGGAACGGGAAACGGTGGGGATCAGTTGCCGGCCAGGCTGCCGATCGCCTCCAGCAGGATGGCCACGAAGATCCACACGACGACCAGGATCGGCGACGCGAGCGCCCACCAGCCGGCCTTGCGTGCGGCGGCGCGCGCGCCCTCGATGTCGCCGGCAGCGCGGCGGCCATCCACCTGCGCGGCGTAGACGATGGACACGATGCCCAGCGGCAGGCAGCAGAACAGCGTGGACAGGATCGCCCAGACCATGTTGTTGGGCACATAGACGCCCGCGTTGGGCGCTGCTGGTGGTTCGGGCTGGTTCACTGTCCGCTCGGTCCTTCGCATTGGACGCCACGGCCTGTGGCGTCTCCCCTGCGGTTAATTTACCCGAAGCGCGTGCCCAGGGCACCTGCGCCGCACTCAGGCGGCATCGCCACGCAGCCTCCTCACCTGCGCCTCCAGCGTCTCGGCGGTGGCCTGGGCCCCGGCCACCGGCGCATCGGCGATCACCTCGATGTGGGCGCGGAAACGCCGCGGCACGCGCATGCGCCGCAGTCGCGAATCGCGCTTGCTCCACATGCTGGTCCACATGTTGCGCAGCGCCATCGGCACCACCGGCACCGCGCGCCGGGCCAGGATCTTCTCCACGCCGGACTTGAACGCGGCGATCTCGCCGTCCTTGGTCAGGGCGCCTTCGGGGAAGATGCACACCAGCTCGCCCTCGGCCAGCGCGGTGTCGATGGCGTCGAACGCGCGCTGCATCAGCTCGGGATCCTCGCGCGCCCCGGCGATCGGAATCGCCTTGGCGGTGCGGAAGATCCAGCGCATCACCGGAATGTTGAAGATGCGGTAGTACATGACGAAGCGCACCGGTCGCGGGATCGCCGCGGCCAGCACCAGCGCGTCCATGTAGCTGACGTGGTTGCACACGATCAGCGCCGCGCCCTCGTCGGGCACGTGGCGTTCGACGCCGAGCAGGCGCAGCCGGTACAGGGTGCGCACCATCAGCCAGCTGAGGAAGCGCATCAGGAATTCGGGCACGATGCTGAAGATCCAGATCGCCACCACCGCGTTGGCGATGGCCAGCGCCAGGAACACCTGCGGGATGCTCAGCCCGGGCATCGGGATGCGCACGCCGAACAGGTGCAACTGCTGCATCTGCAGGGCGATGCCGATCATCGCGGCCAGCACGATGAACAGCGAGTTCTGGATGTTGAGCCCGGCGATGACGCGCGACAGTTCCGCCTTCGGCGTGCGGCTCTGGATCAGCGCGAACAGCGGCACCACGAACAGGCCGGTGCACAGGCCGATGCCGACCAGGTCGAGCATGATCCGCCAGCTGCCGGCCTGGTGGACGAACTGGCCGATGCCCAGGCCGGTTTGCAGCGCGGCGCCAGGGCGGGCGAAGTACAGGTCGAGCATGAAGGCGCTGATGCCGAACGCGCCCAGCGGCACCAGGCCGATCTCGACGGTGCGCCCGGACAGCTTCTCGCACAGCAACGAGCCGGTACCGGTGCCGATCGAGAACAGCGCCAGCGCGAAGATGTACAGGTCCTGCGCGCCGCCCAGGTTGAGTTCGGCGTAGGTCGGCAACTGCGCGGTGAGCACGGTGCCGACGAACCAGAACCAGGACACGCCGAGCACGGCGTTGCGCACCGCCAGCTGGCGCCGGGTCAGGCGCATGATCGCCAGCGATTCCGGCAGCGGGTTCCAGTTGATCTTCAGCTCGGGTGCGCCGGCGTCGACCTTGGGGATGCAGCGCGCCATCAGGTTGCCGGTGACCGCCAGCGCGACCACCGCGGTGGCGGCGGCCACCGGCCCGTGGCTGCCGGCGATCTGGAAGATCAGCCCGCCCAGGATCATGCCGCACAGGATCGAGATCGAGGTGCCCATCTCGACCAGGCCGTTGCCGCCGGTCAGTTCTTCCGGTTTGAGCACCGAGGGCAGGATCGAGTACTTCACCGGGCCGAACAGGGTCGACTGCAGGCCGGTGCAGAACAGCGCCACCAGCAGCACCGCCATGTTCTCGGTCAGGAAGCCGACCGCGGCCAGCGACATGATGCCGATCTCCATCGTGGTGGTGATGACCACCAGCCGCGACTTTTCCAGCTTCTCGGCGATCTGCCCGGCCAGCGAGGAGAACAGGAAGTACGGCAGGATGAACAGTGCCGGCGCCAGGTTGGTGTACAGCGTGCGCTGCTCCGGGGTCACGCCCAGATAGAACAGCAGGCCGATGATCGCCTGCCGGTACACGTTGTCGTTGAACGCGCCCAGCGACTGGACCACGAAGAACGGCAGAAAGCGGCGTTGCCGCAACAGGGCGAACTGGCTGTGGGCGGACATGCAGGCTCCTTTGCGAACGCGCGCAGCCTAGCAGGTTCACCGCGTGCGCAGGCGCGGCATGCGGCGGCCGGTGCCGGCGCTGTCGGTTGCGGCCTGCAGGGCGTCGCGCTGGGCGCGCAGCAGGGCGATGAAGGCGCGTGCGGCCGGGGTCGGATCCGGCCGCCACACGGCATAGGTGAGGAAGCGGAAGCGCTCGCGCAATGCCACCGTCGCCACACCGTGCATGCCGGTGGCCATGGTCTGCGGCACCACCGCCAGGCCCAGGTCCTCGGCCACCAGTTGCCGCTGCAGGTCGGCATGGGTGACCTCGTACTGCAGGCGCTGGCGCAGGCCGGCGGCGGCGAAGGCGCGGTCGATGATGCCGCGCACGCCGGCGCCGGGGATCAGCCCGGCCATCGGCGCGTCTTCCAGGTCGCGCAGGGAGACCTGGCGGCGCGCGGCGAAGCGGTTGCCGGGTGCGGCGATCAGCGCCAGCGGTTCCTCGTGCAGCAGCAGGTGTTGCGGCGGCAGCGCCACGTGCGGGCCGACCCCGACCAGGGCCACGTCTAGCCGGCCTTCGCCCAGTTCCAGCAGCAGCGCATCGCTCATGCCGGTGCGCAAGTGCACGTCCACCGCGCTGTGCGCCTCGCGGAAGCGGCGTAGCACCGCCGGCACCTGCACTGCGTTCAACGAGGAGATCTGCCCGATCTGCAGGCGGCCGCGCACCGTGCCCAGGGTCTGCGCCATTTCCTCGTGCAGGCGTTCGGCGGCGCGCAGGGTGGCGCGCGCGTTGTGCAGGAACACCGCGCCGGCGGCGGTGGCGCGCACGTGGCGCGCCCCGCGTTCGAACAGGCGCGCGCCCAGCGCCTGCTCGATCTTGGCGATCTGGTGGCTCAGCGCCGACTGCACGGTGTGGCAGCGGCGCGCGGCCGCGGTGAAGCTGCCTTCCTCGGCGACGGCGACGGCGAATTCGAGCTGGCGCAGGGTCAGCATGGCGCTGCCTGGCGCGCACGGTGGCGAGGCCGCAGCCGATCCGCGCCGGGGCTGCATGCGCCATGCGCCGTCTGTCGCAGTGCCCGCCTCATGCTGTGCGCCCAAGCCGCTTGCGCCATTGCTGACGCAGCCACAGGCGGATGTTGTAGCGGCGCTTGCGGCTCATGAACGGGTAGCGCAGGGTGATGCCGAGCAGGCCGCGCAGCGTGTCCAGCCGCGGCGCCTGCGCGGGCAGGGCGTCGCAGCGTACCGAGATGCGGTCGCAGCCGGCGTCGTGGGTGCGGTGGATGACGTCGGCACGCATGATCAGCAGGTCGCCGACCGCGAGGTGCGGCACCACCTTGTGCGCTTCCAGGTCGAAGCCGATCTTCCAGCCGGGGCTGGCGTCGTGCAGGTCCTCGATCGCATACCAGTCGCCGATGGCGAGGGCCTCGCCCGGAAAGCGCAGCCGGAACCAGTCCAGCGTGTCGGCCTCCACGCAGCGGAAGCGCAGCGCGCCGCGGCCCTGGATGCGCTGGTGCAGCTGCGGATCCAGCCGCGCGACCACGTCGTCGGCGACGATGGCCACGTTGGCCAGGTCGGCATCGGGCTTGCGCACCGGCATGTAGCAGATCAGGTAGTTGCGGTGGTCGCCATGCAGGAAATAGCTGAAGTGGTCCAGGTGCCAGTTGAGCGCGCCGCCCGGCGCGGTCTTCGGATCGCGGTGCTGGTCGAACGGCAGACGCAGGCTTGGCGCGGCATGGCTTTCGCGGATGCGGATGGCGCAGTAGCCGAAGCGGTCGACGGCGATCGCCAGGCCCATGGCCGCGGCCACCGCCGGCACGGTCGCGGCGATGCGGGCCTGGATGCGCTGCATGTCCGCCGCCGGCAGGTCGCCGATCACGCCGTCGTGGAACTTCTCGGCGCCTTCCAGGAAGCGCAGCAGGCTGTCGGGAATGTCGCCGTCGCCCAGGAAGCCGCGGACCACCGCATACCCGTGCTGCTGCAGCGCCTCGGCGATGTCGGTGCTGGGCATGGTGCGGGTTCCTTCGGCGCGGGGGCGGTGGTGGGGCGGCGCTCCAGTCCGGACGCCGCCTGCGTTCGAAGCGGCGGCCCCGGCGAACCGGCCGGCCTGTCGGCGCGGGAATCACACTATCTCGAAAACAGATGGCAGTGGTGAAAAAAATGCGTTTGAACGATCGCTGCCACCGCCACAGACTGCGCCCCTCCCCACGATCCGGTGTCCGTCCATGGAAACGACTTCGCATCCGCCGATGCGCCGCGGCCTGGTGCTGCTGATGGCCACCGCCACCGGCCTGGCGGTGGCCAGCAACTACTACGCGCAGCCGCTGCTGGAGGTGCTGGCGCAGACCTTCGCCATCGACGTGCGCCGCGCCGGTGCGGTGGTCACCACTGCGCAGCTGGCCTATGCGGCGGGCCTGCTGTTCCTGGTACCGCTGGGCGACCGCTTCGAGCGCCGCAGCCTGATCGTCGGCCTGTACGCGCTCAGCGCGGTCGGCCTGCTGGTCAGCGCGATGGCGCACAGCTTCGCGCTGCTGATGCTGGGTACGCTGATCACCGGCCTGAGTTCGGTGGCGGCGCAGATCCTGGTGCCGTTCGCCGCGACCCTGGCCGCGCCGCACGAGCGCGGCCGGGTCATCGGCACGGTGATGAGCGGCTTGCTGCTGGGCATCCTGCTGGCGCGCACGGCCTCCGGCCTGCTGGCCGGGATCGGCGGCTGGCACACCGTGTACTGGGTCGCGGCGGTGCTGATCCTGGTGGCCTCGGGGCTGCTGTGGCGCGGCCTGCCGCGGCACCCCGGCAACCCGCACCTGTCCTATCCGCACCTGATCGGTTCGGTGCTGGCGCTGCTGCGCGACGAGCCGGTGCTGCGCGCGCGCTCGGTGCTGGGCGGGCTGCTGTTCGCCGGCTTCAGCATGTTCTGGACCACCCTGGCGTTCCTGCTGTCCGGCCCGGACTACCGCTACGGCACCGCCACCATCGGCCTGTTCGGGCTGATCGGCGCGGCCGGCGCGTTCGCCGCCAACCTGTCCGGCAAGCTGTCCGACCGCGGCGCCGGCCATCTGGTCGGCTGGGGCGGCCTGGTCATGCTGCTGCTGTCGTGGCTGCTGCTGCTCGGCGCGCCGCACTCGCTGTGGCTGCTGATCGCCGGCGTGGTGCTGCTGGACGTGGCGGTGCAGGGCGTGCACATCGGCAACCAGAGCGTGATCTACCAACTGGATCCGGCCGCGCGCAACCGCATCACCTCGGCCTACGTCACCTGCTATTTCATCGGCGGTGCGATCGGGTCCAGCCTCGGCACCGCGGCCTACGCCTATGCCGGTTGGCGCGGGGTGGCGCTCGGCGGTGCGGCGCTGGCGGTGGTGGCGCTGCTGTGGATGGGCCTCAGCGTGCGGCCGGCGCGGCAAGCGCCGGCGCAGGCGCCGACGGCACCGTCGCGGCAGTGACCGCCTGCGCGGCGTCGCGTAGCTTGGGCAGCAGGCGCAGGGTCAGCGCGAGCTGGTTGCGCACCAGCCGGCGCTTGGCCTCGTCGATGCCGTCCTCGCGCTCCAGCGCCTCGGCCAGCGCGATCTCGGCCGGCTCGTCGGCGGCCGGCAGCGCACGTCGTTCCGCAAGCGCGTCGGCCAGCGCGCCCAGCGCCTGCGGCAGGTAGTCGCCGGCGCGGGCGATGTCCGGATCGGTCTCGCCGGCCAGCGCCGCCCGATGCGCGCCCAGCGCCGACAGATAGCCGAGCAGGGTGTTGGACAAAGCCAGGAAGCGGAAGCCGGCATCCAGGTTGCGGCGGTAGCGGCCGGGCTCGCGCAGCATGTTCGACAGCGCCACCGACAGCGCGGCGTCGGCGTTGTGCATGTCGCGGCGGGCGATGCGGTAGGGCAGGTCGTCGCGCATGCCGCTGCGGTACTGCTCCAGCACCTGCGCCAGGTAGCGCGCGCTGCTGGACAGCACCGTCGCCAGCACCTGGTTGAGGCGACGGCCCTGCCAGTCCGGCAGGATCAGGAACGAGGCGGCGGCGGCGATCGCGCAGCCGATCAGGGTGTCGAGCAGGCGCGGCCAGATCAGCATGAAGCCGTCGCCGATCAGGTTGAAGCAGAACAGCGCCATCACCGTGATCGCCGCGGTGGCGAGCATGTAGCGGTCGGTGCGGGTGACGAAGAACACCAGCGTGCCGAGCAGGGCGAACAACAACTGCAGCTCGGTGCCCGGGAACAGCTGCATCAGCGCCCACGCCGCGCCCAGGCCGATCAGGGTGCCGGCGATGCGTTGGGCCAGGCGCAGGCGGGTGGCGCCGTAGTTGGGCCGGCACACGAAGGCGGTGGTCAGCAGGATCCAGTAGCCGTTGCTGGCGTGGATCGACTGCATGATGGCGTAGCCCACCACCAGCGCGATGGCCATGCGCAGGCCGTGCCGGAACAGCACCGAGCCGGGCGTGAGCTGCTGACCCAGGCGCCGCAGCATCTCCCGCAGGGTGTGCGGCGAGGAGTCGCGCAGGCGGGTGTCGAGGGTGTCGCTGGTGGTGTCCGATTGCGCGGCCTCGGCCAGGCGCCGCTCGATGCTGTGCAGGTTGGTCACCAGCAATTCCAGCGAGCCGAGCAGCCGCGCCTGCCGTGGGTCGGCACGGGCGTGCAGGAAATCCAGCGACTCGCGCAGGTCGGTGGTGGCCTGCTGGGTCTGCTCGCCGTAGTCGAACGGCTGCCGCAGCCGGATCGCCTCGCCCAGCGCCGCGCAGGCCTTGCCCTGCAGGGCAAGCAGGCGCTGGCAGCGGTACAGCACGTCGCTGTGGAAGAACGCGTCGGTCAGCGCCTCGTACGGGTAGTGCGAGGAACTGGCGCGCTCGTGGAAGTCCTGCGCCATGTAGTACAGGCGGAAATACAGGCCCGACTGCACGCCGGGCCGGCCGGAGCGGCCGAAGCGGCTGATGATCGCGGTCTTGGCCGCGTTGAGTGCGGCCACCACCTGCGCGTTCTGCTCGGCCAGCGCCAGCCGCCGCGCGTGCAGGTCGCTCTGCCGCACCGGCTCGAACAGGGCCGCCTTGAGCCGCAGGTAGCGGCCCAACTCCAGGTACAGCCGCGACAGCCGCTCGCGCACCGGCCGGTTGGCGAACAGCACCGTCCACAGCACCGACAGCACCGCGTACCAGCCGGCGCCGAGCAGCAGCAAGGCCACGCCGTGCCAGGCGTTGCCGCCGACATGGCCGTTCTGGGTGCCGTGATCCAGGCCGATCATCGCGTAGATCGCCAGCGCCACCGTGGCCTGGGCGATGGAGGCGTAGCGTTCGCCGAGCGCGCCGAGCAGGGTCAGGGCGAAGGTGGACAGTGCCAGGCCGGCCGCGAACGGCCACGGATACGGGAACAGCAGTACCACCGCGGCCGCGGCGGCGGCGAAGCACAGCAGCGATAGCAGCACCGACTTGATCCGGCCCAGCCAGTTGTCGTCGGTCTCGGCGATGGCGCTGGCGATGGTGCCCAGGAAGATCGCCGGCACCGCCTCCAGTTGCTGCAGGTGCCAGCACACGCCCATCGCCACCGCCAGCGCGATGAACACGCGCAGCCCGTAGCTGGCCTTTTCGTGGGCCCACAGGCGGCTCAGGCGGGTTTCGATCGAGGGGGTCGGCACGGCGACACGATAGCGCACCGTCGCTGTATGCGATCCCCCTCGGGAGGGTGGATGCACGCGGGCGCTCAGACCTCCAGGTGCCGCAGTCGGGCGTCCAGCAGTGCCGGGAAGCGCTTGTACCAGGTCTGGTTGAGTGGCGAGGGATGCGGCAGCGGATGCAGCACCACGCGGCGGCTGCGGCGGCCGTCCTCGCTGTGCAGCTTCACCTCGGTCTGCGCCTGGAAGCGGTCCTCGCGCGCCCAGAACGTTTCCAGCGCCGCGCGCACCTCGCGCGGCTGGTCGATGCCGAACCACAGGAACGCCTCGCGGCCGAGGGTGAGGATCGCGTGGCCGCGCCATTGCTCGAGCAGTAGGTGCCGCATCAGCGGATGGAAGCGCCGCTTCACCGGCATCGACCACGCCTTGTTGCCCACTGGCTTGTACGGCACGGTGTTGAGCCAGAAGGCGACGCGGCCGGCCTCGAGCCCGGCGGCGAAGTCGGGCATCTCCGCCCCGTCGTGCAGGTGTCGGTACAGCGCCTTGCGCACCAGCTGGCCGCCGCTCCCGACGAAGGGTTCGCCGTGCTCCACCTCGCTGCGGCCCGGGTCGCGGCCGAGGATGCACACCCGCGCGTCGCGGCGGCCCAGGCCGATGATGGGATCGAGCGGATCCTTGCCGCAGGCGGCATAGGCCGCGGTATCGATGCCGTCGGTCTGCGCGGCGAGCGCGCGGAAGCGGGTGCGGAGAGCGGGGGACAGGGCCATGGAGCGTGTGCGAATCGGTGGGGAATCCAGGCTAGCGCAGCGGCGATGGTGGCTGCGTGCGGGCTTCCACGCGAGAGCGGTGTGCGCTCCTTGTGGGAGGGACACCAGTCCCGGCAAGCGAGGATGTCAGCCGCGCTTTGAGCTTCACTCGTCGCGGCTGAAGCCGCTCCCACAGGGAGTGGATCGGGTGTCCTTGTGGGAGGGACTTCAGTCCCGACGCCGGATGGTGTCAGCCGGCATCGGGCTTTGCTCGTCGCGGCTGAAGCCGCTCCTGCACGTGGCGACGTGCTACGCCCCCTGCTCGCGCGCGATCGCACGCCAGCCGATGTCGTGGCGGTGGAATTCGCTGGCCCAGTGAATCTGCGCCACGCCGGCGTAGGCACGGCGCTGCGCCTCGGCCACGCTGTCGCCCAGCGCCGCCACGCACAGCACGCGGCCGCCGGCGCTGAGCACCCGGCCCTGCGCATCCAGCGTGGTGCCGGCATGGAACACCTTGGCGTTGCCCGGGACCGCGTCCAGGCCGGTGATCGCTTCGCCGGTGACCGGGGTTTCCGGATACGGCGCCGCCGCCAGCACCACGCCCAGCGACGGGCGCGGATCCCACTGCGCCTCGGTGGCGTGCAGGCGTTCGTCGAGCGCGGCCTCGAGCAGGTCGAGCAGGTCCGACTGCAGGCGCAGCATCACCGGTTGCGTTTCCGGGTCGCCGAAGCGCACGTTGAACTCGATCACCTTGGGCGCGCCGCTGGCGTCGATCATCAGTCCGGCGTACAGGAAACCGGTGAACGGCACGCCGTCGTCGCGCATGCCGCGCACGGTCGGCTCGACCACCTCGCGCATCACCCGCGCGTGCACCTCGGGCGTCACCACCGGCGCCGGCGAGTACGCGCCCATGCCGCCGGTGTTGGGGCCGGTGTCGCCGTCGCCGACGCGCTTGTGGTCCTGGCTGGTGGCCATCGGCAGCGCGGTGTGGCCGTCGACCATGGAGATGAAGCTGGCTTCCTCGCCGTCGAGGAATTCCTCGATCACCACGCGCGCGCCGGCGTCGCCGAAGGCGTTGCCGGACAGCATGTCGCGCACCGCGGCCTCGGCCTCGTCCAGCGACATCGCCACGATCACGCCCTTGCCGGCGGCCAGGCCGTCGGCCTTGATCACGATCGGCGCGCCCTTGTCGCGGACGTAGGCCAGCGCCGGCTCGACCTCGGTGTGCACGGCGTAGAACGCGGTGGGAATGCCGTGGCGCTGCAGGAAGTCCTTGGCGTAGGCCTTGCTGCCTTCCAGCTGCGCGGCGGCGGCGCTGGGGCCGAAGATGCGCAGCCCGGCGGCGCGGAAGTGGTCGACCACGCCCAGCACCAGCGGCACTTCCGGGCCGACCACGGTCAGTGCCACGCCTTCGTCCTGGGCCAGCGCGAGCAGTCCGTCGAGGTCGTTGACCTTGACCGGCACGTTGCGGCACTTGGCCTCGCCAGCGGTACCGGCATTGCCGGGCGCGACCAGCACTTCGTCGACACGGGGGGACTGGGCCAGCTTCCAGGCCAGGGCGTGTTCGCGGCCGCCGGAGCCGATGACGAGCAGTTTCATCGCGGAATTCCAGATTGCAGGGGAAAGGGGAACGGCTGCGCCGGGCGCGCGCGCCTCACGTGCAGCCTTCGCGCTGCAGCGCCTCGGGGAAATGGTAGGTCCAGGTCTTCGCGTCCAGGGCGAAGCGGTGGCTGCGCTGCACCGGGCGCTGGCCGCACTCCGTGCCGGTTTCCTCGATCAGCAGCGGCCAGACGCGGGCGGCGTGGTCGCGGTCGTCGAAGCGCAGGGCGAAGTCGATGGCGAACTGGCCGGCCTTGCAGTCCGCGGCCGCATCGGCGGCATCGCAGTCGGCGGCGGCGCTGTTGTCGATGTGGCTGCGCACGCTGCCGGCGTCGACCAGGCCCTTGGGGCCGGGTAGGATCAGGGTCTGCGATTGCAGCGCGTAGCCCTGGCCGAACCAGCCGTCCTCGACGCGGAACCCGTAGAAATCGCTGCCGGCGCGGACGATGCCGACCTCGCCGGGCTGGCCCTGGCTGCCGTAGGTGCCGCCGGTGCGCTCGGCGGCGACGGCGAAGCCCTGGCCCTCGGGGCGCAACACGTAGAAGTCGATGGTGCCCGGTTCGGGATGGCCGGCATCGCGCAGCGCGCCGCACACCGCCAGCAACTGCTGCCAGCCGTCGCCGGTGACCACCGGCTGTTCGGCGCACACCTGCCAGTCCACCGCATGACTCTCGCCCCCCTGGGTCCATTGCCCCGGCCAATGCCCGGCCAGCGTCGCGGCGCTGCCGTAGCGTTGCTGCAGGAACGTCTGCAGGCGCGCGGTGCGGCTGACGTGCGCGGGCGCGGCGGCGCTGGCGGGCGCGGCCGCAGGTGCGGCGCTGGGCGCGGGTGTCGCGGCCGGCGTGCAACCGCCCAGCACGAGGGCGCCGGCCACGGCCAGCACGGCGAGTGGACGGGGCACGACAGCGGACAGGCGCATCGCTGCAGACCTCAGTGGCGGAAATGCCGCACGCCGGTGAACACCATGGCGATGCCGTGCTCGTCGGCCGCGGCGATGACCTCGGCGTCGCGCATCGAACCGCCGGGCTGGATCACCGCCTTGATGCCGGCCGCGGCGGCGGCGTCGATGCCGTCGCGGAACGGGAAGAACGCATCGGAGGCCATCACCGAGCCCTCCACGGCCAGGCCGGCATCGGTGGCCTTGATGCCGGCGATGCGCGCCGAGTACACCCGGCTCATCTGCCCGGCGCCGACGCCGATGGTGCGGTGGTCCTTGGCGTAGACGATGGCGTTGGACTTGACGTACTTGGCCACCTTCCACGCGAACAGCAGGTCGGCGAATTGCGCCTCGGTCGGCGCCAGGCGGGTCACCACCTTCAGCGCATCGCGCGGCACCACGTGCGCGTCGCTGGTCTGCAGCAGGATGCCGGAGCCGACGCGCTTGCTGTCGATGCCGTAGGCGCCGTCGCCGGCGGGGATGCGCAGCACGCGCACGTTGGCCTTCTTCTTGGCGTATTCCAGCGCGGCGTCGTCGTAGTCGGGGGCGATCAGCACTTCGACGAACTGGCGGTCCAGGATCGCCTGCGCGGTGGCCGCATCCAGGCGCCGGTTGAAGGCGATGATGCCGCCGAAGGCGCTGGTCGGGTCGGTGGCGTAGGCCAGTTCGTAGGCGTCGCCGCAGCCGGCGCCGACCGCGACGCCGCACGGGTTGGCGTGCTTGACGATGACGCAGGCCGGCGCGTCGAACTGGCGCACGCATTCCCAGGCCGCATCGCTGTCGGCGATGTTGTTGTAGGACAGCTCCTTGCCCTGCAACTGGGTGAAGGTGGCCAGGGTGCCGGGCGTGGGGAAGAGGTCGCGGTAGAACGCGGCCTGCTGGTGCGGGTTCTCGCCGTAGCGCAGTTCCATCACCTTGACGAAGCTGGAGTTCATCTGCGCCGGGAACGCGCTGCGCGTCGGCACGGCGGCGTCGCTGGCGGTGACCGCGGACAGGTAGTTGCTGATCGCCGCGTCGTACTGGGCGACGCGGTTGAACGCGGCCACGGCCAGGGCGAAGCGCTTGGCCGCCGACAGCCGGCCGTCGTTGGCCTCCAGCTCGGCCAGCAGTTCGGCGTACTGCGCCGGATCGGTGGCCACCGCCACGCGGGCGAAGTTCTTGGCCGCCGAGCGCAGCATCGCCGGGCCGCCGATGTCGATGTTCTCCACCGCGTCGGCGAGCGTGCAGTCGGCCTTGGCGGTGACCGCCTCGAACGGATACAGGTTGAGCACCAGCAGGTCGATCGCGGCGATGCCGTGCTCGGCCATCACCGCATCGTCGGTGCCGGCGCGGCCGAGCAGGCCGCCGTGCACCAGCGGGTGCAGGGTCTTGACCCGGCCGTCCATCATTTCCGGGAAGCCGGTCAGTTCGGACACGTCCTTCACCGCCAGCCCGGCCTCGCGCAGGGCCTTGGCGGTGCCGCCGGTGGACAGCAGCTCGACGTTGCGCGCGGCCAGCGCGCGGGCCAGGTCGATCAGGCCGGTCTTGTCGGAAACGGACAGCAGTGCCCGGCGCACGGGCAGGAAATCGGAGGACATGGGGCAGGGCGGGGGCAGCGGAACGGGCCGCCATTGTAGGCGCTGAGGCCCGCCGACGCCCGGCCGGCCGAGCCCACGGGCCTGCGGATCGCGTGCGCGGCGGCGCCGGCACACGGTGTGCGCGCCTCGCCGTGGAGCCGCGCGCGCGGTGCGTGCGGACCGTGCAGAACACCTGCGCCGTGGCTTCGGCCGCGCGCGCAGCCGCTGCGATGCATTAGGCTGTCGCCGCCCCGCCCTCGCCGTCAGGACCACGCGCGTGTCGATCTATGCCCTCAAAGGACGTTTCCAGGACCTGCTGCGGCCCGGCGTGCGCGTGCTGTACCGGCTCGGCGTCACCGCCAACCAGGTGACGGCGGCCGCGGCGCTGCTGTCGCTGCTGGTCGCCGCGGTGGTCTACACGCAAGGCGCGGCGCAACCGCTGTGGTACGCGCTGCTGCCGCTGTGGATGCTGCTGCGGATGGCCTTGAACGCGGTGGACGGCATGCTGGCGCGCGAGTTCGGCCAGCAGTCGCGGCTGGGCGCCTACCTCAACGAACTATGCGACGTGGTCGCCGATGCGGCGCTGTACCTGAGCCTGCTCGGCGTGCCCGGCGTCGGTGCCGGCTGGCTGTGGCTGATGGCGCTGACCGCGGCGTTGACCGAATATGCCGGCGTGCTCGGGCTGATGGTCGGCGCCAGCCGCCGCTACGATGGGCCGATGGGCAAGAGCGACCGTGCCTTCGTCATCGGCGTGCTGGGGCTGCTGCTGGCCGGCGCCTGGATCGGCGCGGCGACGGTCACGGCCGTCGCCATGGCGGTGGCGCTGTTGTGCGCGGCGACCGTGCTGCGCCGGGTCGCGGCGGGATTGCGCGAGGCGGCGGCACGCGCGTGAGCGGGGCGGCCGGCGTGGCCGCGGCGAACAGGGATTCAAGACAGACAAGGAATCGGCAACGGATGCGGCAGGTCAACGAAAGCGAATTCGCCAGTTTCGACGGCACACGGTTGTTCTACCGGCATTGGCCGGCCATGACGCCGGCGGCGCCGCCGCGGGCGGTGGTGCTGCTGCACCGCGGCCACGAGCATTCCGGGCGGGTCATGCACCTGGCCGAGGAACTGGGCCTGGACGAGTGCGCGCTGTTCGCCTGGGATGCGCGCGGCAACGGCCGCTCGCCCGGCGCGCGCGGCGACGCGCCCGGTTTCCCGGCGCTGGTGCGCGACCTGGACCGCTTCGTCGCGCACATCGGCGAGGTCCACGGCATCGCCGTGCAGGACATCGTGGTGGTGGCGCAGAGCGTGGGCGCGGTGGTCGCCAGCACCTGGGTGCACGACTACGCGCCACCGCTGCGCGCGCTGGTGCTGGCCTCGCCGGCGTTCAAGGTCAAGCTGTACGTGCCGTTCGCGCGGCCCGGGCTGGCCCTGATGCAGGCGCTGCGCGGCAACTTCTTCGTCAACAGCTACGTCAAGCCGCAGTGGCTGACCCACGACCCGGCGCGGGTCGAAAGCTATCGCAACGATCCGCTGATCACCCGGCCGATCTCGGTGCGGGTGTTGCTGGGCCTGTACGCGGCGGCCGACCGCGTGGTCGGCGATGCGCAGGCGATCACCGTGCCGGTGCAGCTGCTGGTGTCCGGCAGCGATTTCGTGGTGCACCGCGGCCCGCAGGACCGCTTCTACGAGCGCCTGTCCTCGCCGGTGAAGGAGCGCCACCTGCTGCCCGGTTTCTTCCACGACACCCTGGGCGAGCGCGATCGCGCGCCGGCGCTGGCGCAGATCCGTCGCTTCGTGCGCGAGCGCTTCGCCGAGGAACCGGCATTGCCCAGCCTGCGCCACGCGCACCGCCGCGGGCCGACCTTCGAGGAGGCCGAGCGCCTGGCCTGGCCGCCGCAGCGTTACAGCCTGCAGGACCTGCGCTGGCGCGGCGTGCGCGCCGGCCTGCGCGTGGGCGGGCGGCTCTCCGAAGGCATCGCCCTGGGTCTGCAGACCGGCTTCGATTCCGGCAGCACGCTGGACTACATCTACCGCGACCAGGCGGCCGGGCGCGGCCCGCTGGGGCGGATGATCGACCGCAACTACCTGGATGCGATCGGCTGGCGCGGCATCCGCGTGCGCCGCCAGCACCTGCATGAGCTGCTGGGCCTGGCGATGCAGCGGCTGCGCGCCGCCGGCCTGCCGGTGCGCGCGCTGGACATCGCCGCCGGCCACGGCCGCTACGTGCTCGAAGCGCTGGCCGGCGACAGCCAGCGCGCCGACGCGATCCTGTTGCGCGATTTCAGCCCCTTGAACGTGGCGCAGGGTCGCGCGCTGATCGCCACGCTCGGCGCCACCGACATCGCCCGCTTCGAGCAGGGCGATGCCTTCGACCGCGACGCGCTGGCCGCGCTGCAGCCGCGGCCGACGCTGGCGGTGGTGTCGGGCCTGTACGAACTGTTCCCGGACAACGACCAGGTGCTGCGCTCGCTGCAGGGCGTGGCCGCGGCGGTGGAACCGGGCGGCTACCTGGCCTACACCGGCCAACCCTGGCATCCGCAGCTGGAGTTCATCGCCCGCGCGCTGACCAGCCACCGCGGCGGCACGGCCTGGGTGATGCGCCGGCGCACCCAGCAGGAGATGGACGAACTGGTGCGCACGGCCGGCTTCCGCAAGCTGGAGCAGCGCATCGACGAATGGGGCATCTTCACCGTGTCGCTGGCGCAGCGGATCGCGCCATGAGCATGGCGGCCGCGCGGCCGTGGCGGCGTGCGCTGGCCTGGCTGGCGCTGCTGGGGCCGTTCTTCTTCCTCAGCTACGGCCTGGCCAACACGCTGGCCGCGCGTCGCGCCGCCGTACCGTCGCTGCCGTTCGCCTGGGAAACCCAGATCCCGTTCTGGCCGTGGACCATCGTCCCGTACTGGTCGATCGACCTGTTCTACGTGATCTCGTTCTTCGTGTGCCGCACGCGTGTCGAACTGGACACGCATGCGCGGCGTCTGCTCACCGCGCAACTGCTGGCGGTGGGCTGCTTCCTGCTGTGGCCGTTGCGCTTCAGTTTCGAGCGGCCGCCGACCGAGGGCGTGTTCGGCTGGCTGTTCGCGGTGCTGCTCGGCTTCGACAAGCCGTTCAACCAGGCGCCGTCGCTGCACATCGTGCTGCTGGTGGTGCTTTGGGTGCGCTATGCGCAGCACCTGCACGGGCTGGCGCGGCTGGCCCTGCACGGCTGGTTCGCGCTGATCGGCCTGTCGGTGCTGACCACCTACCAGCATCATTTCCTCGACGTGCCCACCGGCCTGGCCGCCGGCTGGCTGTGCGTGTGGCTGTGGCCGGAGCGCATCGCCGCGCCGTGGCGCGCCGCGGCACCGGCGCGCGATCCGCGGCGCTGGCGCCTGGCCGGGCTGTACCTGCTCGGCAGCGCGGCCTGCGTGGCCGCCGCAGGCGCGCTCGGTGGCGCCGGCTGGTGGCTGCTGTGGCCGGCGCTGTCGCTGCTGCTGGTCGCGCTCAGTTATGCGCTGCTCGGCCCGCTGGGCCTGCAGAAGCGCGTCGACGGCCGCTTGAGCCTGGCCGCGCGCTGGCTCTACGCGCCGTACCTGGCCGCCGCCTGGCTCAACTCGCGTGCCTGGACCTGGCGCGATCCGGCGCCGCGCGAGGTCGCCGACGGCGTCTGGCTCGGGCGCCTGCCCGGCCGCGGCGAGCGCACGCGCTTCGCCACGGTGGTCGATGTCAGTGCCGAACTGTCGTTGCGCGAGGCGCAGGCGCACGACCGCGTGGTGCCGATGCTGGACTTGGTGGCGCCGCCGGCCGCGGCCTTGCGCGCGGCCGCCGACGCGATCGCGGCGGCGCGCACGCACGGCGCGGTGCTGGCCTGTTGCGCGCTGGGCTATTCGCGCAGTGCGGCCGCGGTCGCCACCTGGCTGCTGCGCAGCGGCCGTGCCGCCACGCTGGACGACGCGCTGGCGCTGTTGCGGGCGCGCGCGCCACGGATCGTGCTGGGACCGGCGCAGCGTGCCGCCATCGCCGCCGCCTGCACCGCGCCGCCGGCGCCGCTGCAGGCGCAGGAACTGCCGGCATGAGCACGCCGCTGGAACTGCGCACGATGGCGGCGGTGCTGCGCCAGGGTGCGCCGCTGGATCGGTTGTCACTGGTGTTGCTGGCCACGGCCCTGTTGCTGGTCGCCTGGTATGCCGGCACCGGCGCCCTGCTCGCCGCGGCGTTGTGCGCAGCCTCGGCGCTGGCCGGCCTGCTGCAGCGCTACTGGGCGGCACGGGTCGGGTTGGATGTGGATCTGCTCGAGGCGGTGCTCGCCGAAGCGGAACCAGCGCGCGCCGGTGTCGACCTGGATGCGGTCCTGCACAGATTGGGCCTGCTGCGCACGCTGCCGCCGCCGCGCGATTGGCTGGCGCGCTGGCAGGGCATGCGCCGCCTGTTGCGGCGGCAGTTGATCGCGCTCGCGGCGCAGCTGCTGGCATTGCTGCTGGCGCTATGCACGGCGCAGTTTGCATGAGGACGCAGACGCCATGACCGACGAACCCGCAGCGACCTTGCGCTCCGACGTGGATGCGGCGCGGCACGCGCTGTGGCAGCGCCTGCAGGCCTATCGCTTCGGCGAGGGCGAAGCGGCGTTGTCGGCATTCGTGCGCCGCGTCGCCAAGGAGGCCAATGTGTCGCAGGCGCTGGCCGCGCGGGCGGTCGAGGAATACCGGCGCTTCTGTTTCCTGGCCTGCGTGGCCGGCGAAGAGGTGACGCCCAGCGCCCTGGTCGACCAGGTCTGGCACACCCACCTCACCGACACCCGCGAGTACTGGCAACGGTTCTGTCCGCAGGTGCTGCAGATCACCCTGCACCATCAACCCGGGCGCGGCGAACCGGCCGACGCCGCGCGCTTCCAGGCCCAGTACGCGGCCACCCTGGCGCATTACCGGCACTACTTCGGCGAACCGCCAACGGCGTGCTGGCCGGCCCCGGCCGGCACGCGGCCGCCCGCGCCGGCACCGCGCCAGGCACGCACGCGCCGCACCGCGTCCACGCGCGGCGGCATCGCCCTGTGGGGCTGGATGCTGGGCGTTGCCCTGCTGTTCGCGGTGCTCTGGCAGCGCCACGGCCCGCTGTCGCCGCTGCACTGGCCGGGACCGCCGTTCCTGCTGCTGTTCTTGGCCTGCATCGGCCTGGCCTGGAGCCTGGGCGCGCGCCTGCGCCTGGTGGTGCGCGGACTGCGCCGCGCCGCGCTCGACACGCCGCTCGATGCCACCGAACTGGCCTATCTGGCCGGCGGCAGCGAACGCGTCGCCGACCAGCAGCTGGCCCTGCTGCTGGCGGCCGGCGCGGTGCGCCTGCAGGCGGAGCCGCACGTGCGCCGCCAGGCGCGGCTGCAGTCCACCACGGTCGCGGTACCGCCGACGCTGCAGCGCGCGCTGGCGATCGTGCGCGCGCACCCGCAGTTGCAGCAGGCGCTGGCCGCGTTGCGGCGCGACGCCGCGCCGCTGCGCCGGTCACTGGTCGCCAAGGGGCTGTGGCTGGGCCACGGGCAGGCGCTGTGCGCCCGCCTGTTCGGCGCCGCGCCGTTGCTGGCGCTGTGGACCCTGGGCGTGATGAAGGTGCGGATCGGCCTGCAGTTGCAGCGCCCGATCGGCTTTCTGGTGGCGGCGATGGTGGTGGTCGCGGTCGTTGCGCTCGGCTTCCTGCTCACGCCGCCACGGCGCAGCGTCGCCGGCGACGCGCTGCTGGCCGAGCGCGATGCGGCCTGGCGCGATGGCGTGGCCGCGCCATCGCTGGCGCCCGGTTCGCACCTGGCGCTGCCGCTGGCCCTGGCCGGTACCAGCGTGCTGATGACCACGCCCTGGGCCGACTATCACGCCTTGCGTGCGCCCGCAGCCAACGGCCGCGGCGGCAGCTGTTCGACCAGCAACTGCGGTGGGGGAGGTGGCAGCAGCGACGGCGGCAGCAGTTGCGGCGGTGGTGGCTGCGGCGGCTGTGGAGGCGGCGACTGATGGCCGCTTCGACCTGGCAGGCGCGGCGGGCGCAGTGGCGCGCGCGGCTGGCGCTGGCGTTGCGCGCGCGTGGGGCCACGCCGAATGGCGTGTCCTGGACCGGACTGGCGTGCGCGGTGCTGGCGGCGCTGATGTTCGCCCTGGCCTGGCGCGAGCCGCCGGCCAATGCCGCCGCGCTGCTGGTGCTGGCGGCGCTGGCGCTGCAGGCGCGGCTGCTGTGCAACCGCCTGGACGGGTTGCTGGCGCAGCAGGCGCAGATGATCGGCCGTGCCGGGGCGGTCTACAACGAGGCGCCGGACCGGTTGTCGGACGTGGCGGTGTGCCTGGGCGTGGGCTATGGCCTGCAACCGGTGCTGGGCATCGGCGCGGAACTGGGCTGGGCCGCTGCGCTGGTGTGCGTGGGCACCGCCTACGTGCGCATGCTCGGCCTGGCCTGCGCGGTGCGCGAACCGTTGCAGGGGCCGATGGCGCGCGTGCAGCGCATGCATTGGCTGTCGCTGGCCGCGTTGGCGGCGGCCGCTGCATTGCTGCTGCAACACGCCACACTGGCCTACATGCTGCTTGCCGTGGCGCTGGCGCTGCTGATCGCCGCCGCCGCCCTGACCATCGTGATTCGCGTGCGCGCCATCGTGCGCGAACTGGAGTGGAAATGATCGCCCGTCTGATCGCCCGCGGCTGCAGTGCCGCGATCCGTCTGCTCACCGGCGCACGTGCGCTGTGGCGCGGCTGCATGCCGTCCAGCGAGCGCCGCGTGTACTACGGCAACCACGCCAGCCACGGCGATTTCGTGCTGATCTGGTCGTCGTTGCCGGCAGCGCTGCGACGCGAGGTGCGGCCGGTGGCGGCGGCCGACTACTGGCAGCGCGACGCGTTGCGCCGCTACCTGATCCACGCGGTGTTCAACGGCGTGCTGATCGAGCGCGATCCGCAGCAGCGCCAGCGCGATCCGATCGCCTGCCTGTGCGAGGCGGTCGACGGCGGCGGCTCGCTGATCCTGTTTCCGGAAGGCACGCGCAATACCGAGGAAGGGCTGCTGCCGTTCAAGAGCGGTCTCTATCACCTGGCGCGGCAGCGTCCGGAACTGGAGTTCGTGCCGGTGTGGATCGACAACCTCAAGCGTGTGATGCCCAAGGGCAAGTGGCTGCCGTTGCCGTTGCTGTGCACCACCACCTTCGGCGAACCGCTGCGGCTGGGCGCCGGCGAGGACAAGCAGGCCTTTCTCGATCGCGCGCGCGCGGCCTTGTTGGCGTTGGCGCCGGAGCAGGCGGAGGCCGCCCGATGAATCCGATCGCGCTGAGCGAACACCTGCAGCAATCCTCGCTGCGGCAACAGACGGTATGGCTGTTCCTGGGCATCGCCACGGTGCTGGTGGTGGCCACGCTGATCGCCGAGACCCTGCGCTGGCGCGCGCGCGAACGGCCCAGTGCGGTGCTGGACAACCTGGTGGCGCGGATCCGCGCCTGGTGGGTGATGGCGACGGTGGTGGCGCTGGCGTTCGCCTTCGGCCGGCTCGGCGTGATCGTGCTGTTCGCGCTGGTGTCGCTGTTCGCGCTGCGCGAGTTCATCACCCTCACTCCCACCCGGCGCGGCGACTACTACGCGCTGCTGGCCGCGTTCTACGTGGTGCTGCCATGGCAGTACTGGCTGGTGTGGAGCGACTGGTACGGCCTGTACACGCTGCTGATCCCGGTCTACGCGTTCCTGGTGCTGCCGATCCTGTCCACCATCGGCGGCGACACCACGCGCTACCTGGAGCGCACCGCCAAGGTGCAGTGGGGGCTGATGATCAGCGTGTTCTGCATCTCGCACGTGCCGGCGCTGCTCAACCTGCGCATTCCCGGCTACGAGGACCGCAACCTGCTGCTGTTCGCGTTCCTGGTGATCGTGGTGCAGTCCTCCGACGTGCTGCAGTACGTGTGGGGCAAGCTGCTGGGCCGGCACCTGATCGCGCCCAGGCTGTCGCCGTCCAAGACCGTGGAAGGTTTCGTCGGCGGCATCCTCTCGGCCAGCCTGCTCGGCGCGGCGCTGTGGTGGATCACCCCGTTCTCGCCGCTGCAGGCGTTCGCGCTGGCGCTGGTCGCCAACCTGATGGGCTTCTTCGGCGGCCTGGTGATGTCGGCGATCAAGCGCGACCGCGGCATCAAGGACTGGGGCCACATGATCGAAGGCCACGGTGGCGTGCTCGACCGATTGGACTCGGTGTGTTTTGCGGCGCCGGTGTTCTTCCACCTGATCCGCTATGGATGGGTGTGAGGCGCGGGGAGTGGGGATTGTGGGATTGGTTGGAGTGTCGCGCGGTGCGAGTGTTGCGCCTACGTGGGAGCGGCTTCAGCCGCGATGCTTTACCGAGAGCGCGTAACGGCTGATCGCGCAGGAGCACAGCATGGCTTCCGCACCCGCATCTTCGGACGATGTCGCGTCGGGGCTGAAGCCCCTCCCACAATGGCGAGGCGCCGCGTTCGGCGTTCTGTGGTTTCTTCGCCGCGGTAGCACGTTTGCTCTCGCCTGGGTGGGTTTCAGGCGTCGCGGCTGAAGCCGCACCTATGAGGGCGATGTGCAGGCACTACACGCTGGGTCGCGATGTGTGTCGGATCGCTTGACAGTCAAGTCATGCAGGACAGCACGCTGGATTCCCGATTCCCGACTTTTCACCAGCCGCAGGCTGGTCATCCCCAATCCCGAATCCCCAATCCCGGCCTCCCTCAGGCCAACCCGTATTCCTTGAGCTTCTTACGCAAGGTGGCACGGTGGATGCCCAGCAGCGCGGCGGCGCGGCTCTGGTTGCCTTCGCAATGGTTGAGCACTTCCACGAACAACGGGATCTCCATCTCGCGCAGCACGATCTCGTATACGTCGTCGGCGTCGCAGCCGTCGAGGTCGCGCAGGTAGCGGCGGACCGATTGCGCCACGTGTTCGCGCAGCGGCGGCTTCGGCGCGCCGCGACTGGAGTCAGGACGAGTGGTGGCGGCGTTCAAGTTCGACGGATCCCCGGATGACAGCGGCGCCGGACGGCAGGAGGGCCGGCGCGGGGGGACGAGTCTAGCGCGTGGCCTGCGCCGCTGCCATGGCGTAGTGCCCGAACGCAGCGTTCTCAGTGGAAATCGAAACTGAATGCCGCCGTCTCGGCGGCCGGTTCGCGCACCTGGAACGCGATCTGTGCGCTCTGTCCCGGCGCCAGCGTGGCGCTGTCCGGCCGTGCGCGCCCCAGGTACTCCTGCGGGCGCAGCACGCGGCTGCCGATGGTGCGGCCGTCGGCGTCGGCTAGCGACAGTTGCAGCAGCGGCCAGGCCTGCGCCCAGCGCGCGTCGTTGCGGAAGGTCGCCTGCACCTGCAGGGTGCCGGCATGGCCGGGCAGCGGCCGCACCTCGCGGCTGAGCATGGTGAAGGCGGCCGGCTCGCGCCAGGCCGGCACGCTGCAGCGCAGGACCTGGCAGACCCCGGCCACCCACGGCCGCCAGCGCGGGTCGGCGCCCAGGCGCTGGCGATCGGCGATCAGGATCTGCAGCGCCAGCAGCAGGCCCAGCCCGGCCAGTGCGATCCACTGCCAGGGCGCGGCACGCAGCACCGGGCGGCGTTCGCGCGGGCCATGCAGGAAGCTGGGCGCGGCGGCGGCGGACACTGGCGAGGTAGGGGCGGTCGCGGGGGACGCGACCGTGGCCGGTGCCAATGCGGGGTCCGTCGCCGACGCGGGCGGCAGCGCTTTCAGGTCGCCCGCGTCACGTGTGTCGTCGCGTGCGTCGGCCTCGTCCTCGGCCGGCTTCACGTTCGCAGACGCTGGCGAGACGCTCGACGCCACGGGCGGCGCTGCAGTGTCGGTCAGCGGCGTCGCGGGTGCCGACGCATCACCGCCCGCCGCCGGCGCGACCGGAGTCTCGCCCTGTGTGGCGGACGGATCGGGCTGACGCAGCAAGGTGGCGAGGCTGGGACGGGGCGGAGTGCGATCGGGCATGCGCGCGGGCGACGACGGCGAGAGCCGTATTCAAGCACGCGCCGGCGGGATCTGCATTGCGCTGCCGGCGGATCGCGGCCTTTGTCAGCGCTGGACGCTCTACGGAGCGAGGGTCCCGCGGCGTGCTCAGCGCGACTTGCGGGTGTCGAGCAGGTCCAGCAAGCCGGCGCGCTGACGCGGACTCAGGCTGTCGAAGCGCTCCAGCAGGCGCAGTTGCTGGTCGGTGAACTGGTAGTGGTTGGGCAGCTCGCCGATGGCCGCGGCGTCCGCCGCCATCGGTTCGCCGAACACGCGCTCGCCACGGCCGGTGGCCAGGTACTCGAAATGCAGCCCGCTGCGGCGGGCCAGGGCGATCAGGTGCTCCAGCGCCGGCGCGGTGCCTTCGGCCATTTCCCACTGCGCCACGGCGCTGCGGGTCACGCCCAGGTCCAGCGCCAGGGCCTCCTGGGTGAGGCCGGTGAGCTTGCGCGCTTCGCGCACCCGTTCGTACAGCTTGCTGTTCACACGCACCTCCGCAGGGGAGGCGAGATATAGCCGCGCCGGCCAATGCGCTTGGTTCGCAGCGCTGTCCATTAGTGAAATGTTAGCGATACTGTCCTTGGCGCAATGGGCCGGCTGGCCTTGAGGTGGGCCACGCCGCGGCATGGCCGTGCCCCGGTTCAATCCCGGCGCACGCCGTCGATGCGCATCCAGTCGCCGTCCTGTTCGGTGCGCAGTTGGGCGAACCACGGGGCGTAGCGCTGCAGCAGCTCCTGTTCCTGGCCATGCAGGATGCCGGACAGGGCGATGCGCCCGCCCGGCGCCACGCGCGCGGCCAGGGTCGGCGCCAGCGCATCCAGCGCCGAGGCGAGGATGTTGGCCACCACCACCGGATAGGTGGCCGCCGGTTCGTCGGCCGGCAGGTACACGGCCAGGCGCTCGCCCACCGCATTGCGCTCGGCGTTGTCGTGGCTGGCCAGCAGCGCCTGCGGGTCGTTGTCCACGCCCACCGCGGCGGCGGCGCCCAGCTTCAGCGCGGCCAGCGCCAGGATGCCCGAGCCGCAGCCGAAATCGAGCACGCGCGCCTGCGCCAGGACGCCGTCGGTGGCCAGCGCATCCAGCCAGCGCAGGCACAGCGCGGTGGTCGGGTGGGTGCCGGAGCCGAACGCCAGGCCCGGGTCCAGGCGCACCACGGCGGCATCGGCGCCGCTGGCGTCTTCGGGCAGTTCATGGTTCCACGGCACGATGAAGGTGCGCGCGCCGAAGCGCATCGGCTGGAACTGGTCCAGCCAGGCCCGTTCCCAGTCCTGGTCGTCGACCTTGCGGAAGGTGGCCTGGGTCCAGTCCAGCCCGGGGTCGAACGCCTCCAGCGCGGCCAGCAGCACCAGCGCGTCCTGCTCCTCGGGGAACAGCGCGGTGAGCACCAGCGTGCCCCACAGCGGGGTCTCGCCCACGCCCGGTTCCAGGATCGCGCGTTCGTTGCTGGTGTCGGCGTCGGCATCGAGCAGGGTCACCGCCAGCGCGCCGACATCCTCCAGCGCGGTCTCGTAGCGGGGCTGGGTGGCGTCGGTGCAGCGCAGGGTCAGTTCGAGGAACGGCATCGGTCGATGGGGCAATCATGGGAAGCGCGCATCTTAGACGGGCGGCGGGCGTCGCGCTGGAGGCTGTCTTGCGGCGGAGCGGGGTACGGCACGCATTTCGGCCGGTTGCGAACCACCTCCAGCCGGCGCCGTTCGGAATGCGACACGCGACGGCGGTACGCGGCGTCGCGCTGGCCGCACCGGGCCGAACAGGCCCAGCAATGCGTTCGGACGCTGCCGGGCCAGCACCGGCACTGCGATCTGCACCGCGCCGCCCGTGACGCCGTGCCGTTCGTCCGTGCCGCCGGTCCGCACGTCCATGCGCCGGGATCGCGGCATGCATTTGGCGCATGCCGCGGCCGTGGCCTGGGGTAGACTGCCGGCTCGCAGCGGCCGGGCGACAGGGGGTCCGGCTGCGCTTCTGCCCGTGGTCCGGCTCTTTCGCGCATGCCCGTCGTGTCCCGTCCAACCTGGCTGTTGCTGGCGCCCGCCGCGCTGTTGCTGGGCGTGGTCGCCTATCGCGTGCTGTCGCTGCCGGCTGCACCGGCGGCGTCCGTGCCGGCGACCGCGGTGGCGGCCGCTGCCTACCCCGCATCCGCCGCGCCGGCCACGGCGTCGCGCCAGGCGTCGGCGCCTGCGCGCCTGCGTGAGGAGAAGGAGGGCGAACACAGTGCCGACCTCTACCGCGCCGCGCAGCAACTGTCGATCGCCGCCGCGCACGGCGACCCCGAGGCGTCCTGGCGGCTCAGCCGCATCTACGACTACTGCGCCGGCTATGCGATGGACCCGGTCGGCTACGGGGCCGATACCCGCGCCATCGCCGATGCGCGCCTGCCGACCTCGGCGCAGATGGTGCAGGCGCGCGCCCGCGTCGGCCGCCGCTGCGCCGGCTTCGCGCCCGGCGACGGCCTGACCCGCCAGGCCATCGTCGCCCAGCGCGTGCAGGCCGCGCGCGGCGGCAACCTGGCCGCCGAAGCGGCGCTGCTGGCGCTGGGCCAGCCGTTGCATGCCGGCGCCGAGTACAAGCGCGATCTGGTCGCGCGGGTGCGCGCCTCCGGCGATCCCGATGCCTACGTGGCGTTGTCGCCGGCGATGGGCTTGGCCGCCAGCGGCGACGACAGCCTGGACGGGCGCGTGGCCGGCACCCAGTTTTCCGAATTGGCCTGGCAGTTGGCCGCCTGCAGGCTGGGATTGGATTGCGGCCCGGACAGCGAGTTGATGACCCGCTATTGCGCCAACGGCGGGATCTGCTCGCGCGACCCCACGCAGGACTTCAGCAGTTTTGTTTACGACGCCGCGGTGCCGCGGCAAGGCACGGACACGATGAACGACATGGTCAATCGACTGGTGGACAGCAAGGGAGCAGGCTCATGAATTACCGGCGATGGCTGCACGGCGCCAAATTCTGGTTCTGGGTCCTGGCCTTCGTCGCCTATTCGGCGGCGGCGGCGGGCCTGTTGCTGATCGACACCGCCGAGCAGCGCTACCGCGGCCTGTCCAAGGTCGAACTGACCACCGCGCACGCCGCGCCGGACGTGCGCCGCGCCGGCGCCGCGCAGGTGGCGGCGATCTACCGCGCCAACAGCGGCATGCCCTTCTCCACCCTGGCCCCGGGCAGCACCTTCCAGATCGTCTGGCCGGACGGCTCCACCGAGACGGTGATGATCGTCAGCCCGACCTCGAGCCTGGGCGTGGAGCCGGTGGCGGGAACCCAGCAGGGGAAGTAGCCGGGAGTGGGGAACCGGGAATGGGGAATCGCAAGAGCGGGTTCCCGGCCCCTCATTGCACTGCGCGGTGGTTGTCGCAACGATGTCGGCGACGGGCGCCGACGCGCTACGTCGAGGCCATTCGCTCCCGGGGCCTATTCGTTCCGCCCCGATCCCGTGGTGCTTAGGCGAGCGCGCTAGCGAGGTCGCGGCCTTCACCGTCGAAAATCATCGGGAGCCGGCACTGCCGATTCCCGATTCCCGTTTCCCCATTCCCGGCTGTCAAACCAACGCAATCGACTTGTTCTTGCGCTCGGCCAGACGCTTTTCCAGGTAGTGGATGTTCTGGCCGCCGGCCTGGAAGCCCTTGTCGCGCATGATCCGCTGCTGCAGCGGGATGTTGGTCTTGATGCCGTCCACCACCATCTCGCTCAGCGCCACGCGCATGCGCGCGATCGCGGTCTCGCGGTCGGGGCCGTGCACGATCAGCTTGCCGATCATCGAGTCGTAGTTCGGCGGCACCTTGTAGCCGCTGTAGATGTGCGTGTCCACGCGCACGCCGGGGCCGCCGGGCGGGTGGAAGCCGGTGATCAGGCCCGGGTTGGGCATGAAGGTTTCCGGGTCCTCGGCGTTGATGCGGCACTCGATCGCATGGCCGCGCAGGACGATGTCCTTCTGCTTGATGCTGAGCTTGTGCCCGGCGGCGATGCGCAGCTGCTCGCAGACCAGGTCGATGCCGGTGATGCGCTCGGTGACCGGATGCTCCACCTGGATGCGCGTGTTCATTTCGATGAAGTAGAAGCGCCCGTTCTCGAACAGGAACTCGAAGGTGCCGGCGCCGCGGTAGCCGATGCGGATGCAGGCGTCCACGCAGACCTTGCCGATCTCGTTGCGCAGTTCCTCGGTGATGCCCGGCGCCGGCGCTTCCTCCACCACCTTCTGGTGGCGGCGCTGCATCGAGCAGTCGCGCTCGCCCAGGTGGATGGCGCCGCCCTGGCCATCGGCCAGCACCTGGATCTCCACATGGCGCGGGTTCTCCAGGAACTTCTCCATGTACACCTGGTCGTTGCTGAAGGCGGCCTTGGCCTCGGACTTGGTGGTCTCGATCGCGGCCTTCAGCGCGGCCTCCGAATGCACCACGCGCATGCCGCGGCCGCCGCCGCCGCCGGCGGCCTTGATGATCACCGGGTAGCCGATCTCGCGGGCGATCTTGGTGTTGGCGACGATGTCCTCGCCCAGCGGGCCGCCGGAGCCGGGCACGCACGGCACGCCGGCGGCCTTCATCGCGCGGATCGCCTCGACCTTGTCGCCCATCAGGCGGATGGTGTCGGCCTTGGGCCCGATGAAGATGAAGCCGGACTGCTCCACGCGCTCGGCGAAGTCGGCGTTCTCCGACAGGAAGCCGTAGCCGGGGTGGATGGCCTGGGCATCGGTGACCTCGGCCGCGGCGATCAGCGCCGGGATGTTGAGGTAGCTCTCCGAGGAGGGCGCCGGGCCGATGCACACCGACTCGTCGGCCATGGCCACGTGCTTGAGGTTGCGGTCCACGGTGGAATGCACCGCGACCGTGCGGATGCCGAGCGTATGGCACGCGCGCAGGATGCGCAGCGCGATTTCGCCGCGATTGGCGATGACGACTTTATCGAGCATGGGAAGGCCGGGAATTGGGAATGGAGAATCGGGAATGGAGGACGGCGTGCATCGTCAATCTCCGCGCTTGCTCAGAACATTCATCAATGCGGTCAGTTTGGCGAAGATCGTATCGATCAATCCGTCGAGTGCCGCGATGTCGGAGGTGTAGTCGAGCCGGCGCGCGATCTGCAGGTGCGTGCTGGCCTCGGACAGCGAGCCACGTGCGATCGACAGAAAACGCAGGTATTCGGGAGTGGAGCGGCGTGCCGCGCCTTCGGCGATGTTGGCGGGAATGCTGACCGCTGCGCGGCGCAGCTGCGCCGTCAGCCCGAAACGTTCCGTCGCCGGAAACGTCTCGGAGAGGCGGTAGATCATTTCCACCAGATCCATGGAGTCACGCCAGACGTCGAGCCGCTCGTGCGGTCGCTTTGACGATTCCCCATTCTCCACTCCCGATTCCCGGCGTCTCAGCCAATCACAAACAACGGCTGATCGAACTCCACCGGCTGGCCGCTTTCGCCCAGGATCGCGACGATGGTGCCGGAGACGTCGGCTTCGATCGGGTTGAACATCTTCATCGCCTCGATGATCGCCAGGGTCTCGCCGGCCTTGACCGCCTGGCCGACGCTGACGAAGGCCGGCTTGTCCGGGGCCGGCGAGGTGTAGAAGGTGCCGACCATCGGCGCGCGCAGCACGTGGCCCTCGGGCAGGGCGTTGCCGGGCTTGGCGCTGCCGCCGGTGGAGGCCTCGGTGGGCGAGCTCATCGGCATCGGCGCGGCGGCGGCCGGTGCGGCCGCGGGGGCGGCGGCCACGTACTGCGGCGCGCTGGCGGTCATGCCCTTGGGGGTGCGCGCCAGGCGCACGCTTTCCTCGCCTTCCTTGATCTCGATCTCGGCGAGATTCGATTCTTCCAGCAGGTCGATCAGTTTCTTGATTTTGCGGAGATCCATAACGGCCTCGTGAGGTGACTTTGAAAAAGACCGGGCGCGCGGCCCGGGGACTCAGACGGGGGTGTGCGGTGCCGGTTGGGCGTGGGCGCGGCTCATGCGGCCGCTCCCAGGCGGGTCAGCGCCGCGTCCATCGCGTAGCGGTAGCTGTCGGCGCCGAAGCCGCAGACCACGCCGACCGCGTGGTCGCTGAAATAGCTGTGGTGGCGGAACGGCTCGCGGCTGTGCGGGTTGGACAGGTGGATCTCGATGAACGGGATCGCCACCGCCGCCAGCGCGTCGCGCAGCGCCACCGAGGTATGGGTGAAGGCCGCCGGGTTGATCAGGATGAAGGCGGTGCCGTCGCCGCGCGCGGCCTGCACCCGGTCCACCAGCACGTGCTCGGCGTTGGACTGCAGGCTCTCCAGCGCGTGGCCGGCGGCGCTGGCCTGGGCCAGCAGCGCGGCATCGATCTGCGCCAGGGTGGCATGGCCGTACACGCCCGGCTCGCGGGTGCCGAGCAGGTTGAGGTTGGGGCCATGCAGCAGCAGCAGTCGCGCCATGGGGAACAAAGCAGCGGAAAGGGCGGCAGTCTGCGCGAAGCCGGCATTGCTGTCCAGTTCGGCGAAGTTGCGGGTGTTTTAAACAAATGTTTGATTTTTCGCCGGTCTGCGTCGCGTCAGCGCAGGCATGGCGGGCGGGCAACGGGCCGCGCCACTGCCTGCGGTTATGTCGCATCTTGTGCGGGCCATGCAAGTGTCGCCGCAGCATGGGACGGCCACATTGCAGCGCCATCGCCACCGCGCGTCGACGCGTCGGCGGAAGTGGTATATACCATTTCAAAATCACTGAAATACCAGTCGAGGGTAGGCGCATGCGAACCGAGCGTATTGGCCGTTGTGGCCTTGGCCGCCACATCCTGGCGTTCGCGCTGCTGGCCGGGGCGACCGCGCCCGCGCTGGCGGCGGCGCCGGCCACCCTGCCGGCGGTGTACCCGACGCCGACCGCGCTGCGCCTGCTCGGGCCGGAGCTGCCGCTGGGGCCGTCGGTGGTGCTGGTGCAGGCCGGCAAGACCGACCCGGCCACCGACGCGCTGGTGCGCGCGGTGTTGCGCGAGGCCGGGGTTTCCCGCATCCGCCGCGCCGGCACGCTGCCGCACGACCCGCAGGCGGTGTCGGTGGTGCTCGGCACCGTCGACGCGGCGCCGGTGCGCGATGCGCTGGCCGCCGTCGACCTGGACGTGCCGGAACGCGCGGAAGGCTATGCGCTGGGCAGCGTGGCCAGCGGCGGTGGCACGTTGATCGTGCTGGCCGGCCGCGACGACGCCGGCCTGTACCACGCGGCGCAGACCTTCCGGCAACTGGTCGCGCACGGACGCATCGCCTCGGTGGCGGTGACCGACGCGCCGGCGATGCCGGTGCGCGGCACGATCGAGGGTTTCTACGGCAAACCCTGGAGCATGGCCGAGCGCGCCGCGCACCTGGCGTTCCTGGCGCGGTTCAAGGCCAACACCTACATCTACAGTCCGAAGGACGACGCCTTCGCGCGCGATCGCTGGCGCGCGCCGTACCCGGCGGCCACGCTGGCGGCGCTGGGCAAGCTGGCCGCGGTGGCCAATCGCGAGCACATCAACTTCGTCTACGCGCTCTCGCCGGGGCCGTCGATCTGCTACAGCGATGCGGCCGACCTGCAGGCGATCCGGCGCAAGTTCGCCGCGCTGCGCGCGCGCGGGGTGCGCAGCTTCTACATCGCCTTCGACGACATCGAATACACCAAGTGGAACTGCCCCGGCGACGCCACCGCATTCGGCGCGGCCGGCGAGCAGGCCGCGGCCACCGCGCAGGCGCGGCTGCTCAACGCGGTGCAGGCGGACATCGCCGCGGCCGGCCACGGCGCGCTGATCATGGTGCCGACCGAGTACTTCAACGTCACCGAGTCGCCGTACAAGGCGACGCTACGCAAGGCGCTGGATCCGCGCGTGGTGGTGCAGTGGACCGGCACCGACGTGGTCCCCGCGTCGATCTCGGTCAGCGATGCGAAGAACGCGACCAAGGCGTTCGGGCGCAAGACCCTGCTGTGGGACAACTATCCAGTCAACGACTTCGCCGAGACCGCCGGGCGCCTGCTGCTGGCGCCGTACGACCGCCGCCAGGCCGGGCTGTCGGCGGAGCTGAGCGGCATCGTGTCCAACCCGATGAACCAGGAAGTGGCCAGCCGGCCGGCAGTGGCCGGGCTGCTGGCCTTCGCCTGGAACGACCGCGGCTACGACGCGCCGCGCACCTGGCGCGCGGCCGCGCGCGACCTGGCCGGCGGCGATGTGCAGGTGGCCGACGCGCTGCTGACCTTCTTCGACACCCAGCACCTGGCGCCGACCTTCGGCCATCTGCCCTGGCAGCCGCAGGCGCCGCGGCTCAAGGGGCTGATCGACGCCGCCCGCGACGCGCTGGCCGATGGCGATCCGGCCGCCCGCAGTGCGGCGCTGGCCGCGCTCGGCCGGGCGGCCGACGACCTGGCCGCGGCACCGCAGCGCATCCGTGCCGGCGCCACCACCGGCGCGTTCGTGGCCGAGGCGGCGCCGTGGCTGGACGCGACCGCGCTGTGGGGCCGCGCGCTGCGCCTGAGCGTGGACGGGCTGAACCAGGCGCTGGCCGGCGATCCGGCGGCCCAGCAAGCCTTCGCCACCGCCGGGCAACTCGCCGCGCAGGCCGCGGCGATTCCCTCCATTCCCGGCGCGACCCGTTTCGGCGGCCCGGTCAAGGTCGCCGACGGCGTGCTCGACACCTTCGTCGCCGACGCGCCCGGCCTGGTGCAGCGTCCGCCGGCGCGTTAGCGCCCGGATCGGCGCACCACGGCGCTCCTTGCCGACGGCTCACCTGTTGCGTGGCACACGCCGGGTCCGGCGCGGCACCTTGCCGATGCGGCCCGCGCAGTGTCCGACACGAGGCGGCGGACGGCGTCGTTGCCGGCGAGAACGCGCGGAGCTTGATCGGCCCCGTGGCGACGCCGCGCGAGGAGGCCGCAGCCGCGAGCCGCGAGGGTGGCGGCGTCGGTACGTGCCGGCCCAGCGCTTCTGTGTCTGCCGCGGCGTCAGCGGCCTTCGGCTCGGCCTTGCCGATCGCCGTGCAGCCTGGCTCATGGACATCGCCCATGTGCTGATGCCGCATTGCCATGGCGATCTGCGCACGCATTAACCGAGGGTTTACACCTCCGGCGGACATCCCGGGCACAAAGAACGCCCGACCGGCCAAGGTGCGAGCCATGCGAATTGCGATCATCGGCGCAGGATTCTGCGGCAACGCGCTGGCCGCAACGCTGGCCAGGCAGGGCGCCGCCCGCCACATCACCCTGGTCGGCGTGGCCGACACCTACGGCCGCGGCATCGCCTACGGTGCGGCGCGGCCGGAACACGTGTTGAACGTGCGCGCCAAGGACCTGGGCGTGGATCCGCAGGAGCCGGGCGGCTTCGCCGACGCCCTGCAGCTGGATGCCGCGCAACGCCTGCAGTTCCTGCCGCGGCTGCTGTACGGCCGCTACCTGCAGCAGCACCTGGACGATGCGCTGGCGGCGTCGCCGGTCGAGGTGGCGCGGGTGAGCGAGGAGGCGGTGGCGGTGGAGCGCGATCCCGACGGCTTCCGCCTGTTCCTGGCCAATGGCGAGGCCGTGGTCGCCGACGTGGTGGTGCTGGCGATCGGCGCGCTGCCGCCGGCGGCGCTGCCGGGCATCGGCCCGCGCCTGGCGGTGCATCGCCGCTACATCGGTTGGCCGTGGCAGGACGGCGTGCTGGACGAGGTGCCGCCGCAGGCGCGGCTGTTGCTGGTCGGCACCGGCCTGACCATGGCCGATGTGGCCTTGACCCTGCGTCGGCGCGGACACCGCGGCCCGATCACCGCGCTGTCGCGGCGCGGCCTGGCGCCGCAGGCGCACCTGGCGGTGCCGGGCGCGCCGGTGAGCCTGCCGCCCAGCGTCGTGCAGGCGCTGCGCAGCCACGACCTGCGCGGTCTGGTGCGCAGCCTGCGCCAACTGACCACGGTGGTGGAGGACTGGCGCTGCGTGGTGGATGCGCTGCGTCCGCACCTGCAGCCGTTCTGGCAAGGCTTGGCGCCGGCGGCGCGCGCCCGCTTCCTGCGCCACCTGCGGCCGTATTGGGAAGCGGCGCGGCATCGGCTGGCGCCGGCCGCGGCGGCCGCGCTGGCGCAACTGCAGGCGCAGGGCCAGCTGCGCATCCGCGCCGGGCGCCTGCTGCGCGCGCGGCTGGGCGAAACCGCGGTGGAAGCGGTGATCCGCGATCGCGCCAGCAGCAACGCGCGCACCGAGGACTTCGACGTGCTGATCCGCGCCACCGGGCTGGACACCGACGTCGCCCGCACCAGCCATCCGCTGGTCGCCACGATGCGCGACGCCGGCCTGCTGCAGGCCGATCCGCTGGGCCTGGGGCTGCAGGTGGACGAGCGCCTGCGGGTGCGCGACGGCAGCGGCCATCCGGTCGCCGGGCTGTACTGCATCGGGCCGCTGCTGCGTGGCGTGCTGTGGGAGATCACCGCGGTGCCGGAACTGCGCACCGCCGCGCAGCGCCTGGCCGAGGAGCTGGCGACGCTGGCGCAGGTGCGGACCGGGAATGGCAGTGTTGGCGAAGCACGCCAGCGGCAGGCGTTCTAGCGGACTGATCCGGTGCGGCGTGGACGTGGCGTGGGAGGCAACTCTCACGACGCTGCAGTGCGCTTTCCCGATAATGCAATGCGTCGGGACTGACGTCCCTCCCACAGTGCACCCGGCAGGCTCGCCGCAAGCCGCTTGGGAGGCGCGAGGTGAGTCGCGACAGCGCTATCGGCAATGCGTCGCCGACGCGGACGTCGCTCCCACAAGGGCGCGCATCGGCGGCTGGCTCGCCGGCTACTGCGTCGGCTGCGCGCCGCCGCCCACCCAGCCCTCCACTTCGCCCGGCGCGAACGGGCCGAGCTTCTGCCTGACGATGCGGCCGTCGGCGTCGATCAGCACGCTGTACGGCAGCAGGCCCTGGGTGTCGCCCAGGCGCACGCTGGCGTCGGCCGGGCCGGGCGTCTCCAGCGCGATCGGGTAGCCGATCGGCACTCGCTGCAGGAAGGCGCGCACGTCTTCGGCACGGTCCAGGGCGATGCCCAGCACCTGCAGGCCGTCGCTGGGTTGCGCGCGCGCCAGCCGGTCCAGTTCCGGCATCTCGCGCACGCAGGGTTCGCACCAGCTCGCCCACACGTTGACCAGCAGCGGCCGGCCGCGGAACTGCGCCAGGGTCAGGTGGCCGCCGTCGAGCGTGGGCAGGCGCAGCGCCGGGGCGGGATCGCCCGGGCGCGCCGCGGCGACCGGCGGCGCGGCCGCATGGCCGCTGGCCGTGGCGGACGTTGCCGGGGCCAGCGCCGGCGTCCGCCGTTCCCACCAGTGCGCCGCCGCCACGCCGAGCACCGCCGCCACCGCGGCGACCGCCAGCAGGCGCGCGCTGGCGGGGGTCATCGCGCCGCGCGCAGCAGGGCGTCCTCGACCACCGCCTGGCTCAGCACCGGCGGCAGTACCGTCGGCGGCGCGCCGGGGCCGTAGACCACGTACAGCGGCACGCCCACCGCCTTGTGCTCGGCGAGGAAGGCGCTGATGCGCGGATCCTCGTTGGTCCAGTCGCCCTTCATGTACACCGCGTCCACCCGCTTGATGGTGTCGCGGAACGCGTCGCTGTCGAACACGTTGCGTTCGTTGGCCTTGCAGGTGACGCACCAGTCGGCGGTCATGTTGACGAACACCACGCGGTTGTCGGTGCGCAGGCGGTCGAGCATCTGCGGCGAATAGGCCACGGTGTTGCGCTCGACGCTGGCGCTGGGCGGCGGCAGCCGGGTCACGCCCCAGGCCGGCACCAGCGCGGCCAGCAGCAGCAGGGCGGCCAGGCGCATGCCGGTCTTGTGGTCGCGCCAGCGCGCGCGCTCGAACCACCACAGGCCCAGCGCCAGCAGGGTGGCGCCGATCAGCAGCAGCGCCACCGCGTCCACGCCGCGCTGCTTGCCCAGCACCCACAGCAGCCAGATCGCGCTCAGGTACATCGGGAACGCCAGCACCTGCTTGAGCGTTTCCATCCACGCGCCCGGCTTGGGCAGACGCCTGGCCAGCGACGGCACGAAGCCGATCAGCAGGAACGGCAGCGCCAGGCCCAGGCCCAGGGTCAGGAACACCAGCATCGCCGCCGCCGCCGGCGCGGTCAGCGCATAGCCCAGCGCCGGGCCCATGAACGGGCCGATGCAGGCGCTGGACACCACGCAGGCCAGCACGCCGGTGAAGAAGTCGCCGACCGGGCCGCTGCGCGTGGACAGCGACTGGCCGACGCCACCGAGGTTGGCGCTGAGGGTGAACACGCCCGACAGGCTCAGCCCGACCACGAACATCAGGTACACCAGCACCGCGACGAAGCCCGGGCGCTGCAACTGGAAGCCCCACAGCAGCCGCGCGGCCACGGCGATGCCGCCGACCACGGCGAAGGAGGCGAGCACGCCCAGCGTGTACCACAGCGCATGGCTGCGGGCGCGGCCGCGGCTCTCGCCGCTCTGCGCCAGGCCCAGCACCTTCAGCGACAGGATCGGCAGCACGCACGGCAGCAGGTTCAGCAGCAGGCCGCCGCCGAGCGCCAGCAGCAGGATCCACAGCAGGTTCTGCGTGGCCGGCGGCGGTGCGGCGCTGCGCGCGGCGTTGTGCGCCGAGGCGTCCGGCGTCGCCGGCAGCGCATCGGCGGCCGTGGCCGCGGCCGCGTCGTTGGCGTCGGCCTGGCGGCTGTCCAGCGGCGTCACCAGCAGCGGGCTGACCTCGGCCTGGTCGGCCGGGGTGACGGTGCCCTTGGGCAGCGCCAGCTTCACCCGCCGGGTCATCGGCGGGTAGCAGATGCCGTCGGTCTGGCAGCCCTGGAAGGTCGCCACCAGGGTCGCGGCGGTGGCGTCGGCGCGCTGGCGCTGCAGCGGCACGGTGACCTCGGTCTGGTCGAAGTACACCACCACGTTGCCGAAGTGTTCGTCCTGGTGCGAGCTACCCTTGGGCCAGCGCGGCATGCCGGTGCGGATGCCGGGCGCGCCCTCCAGCGCCAGCGCGGTGCGGTCGCGATACAGGTAATAGCCGGGCGCCGGGGTGAAGCGCAGCAGCAGGGTATTGCCGTCGCCGACGATGGCTTCGAACTGGAACGCCTGGTCCGAGGGCAGCGGCAGGCCCTGCACCGCCGCGGTGCCGGGGCCGGGACCGAACAGCGGCTTGGCCCCGTTGCCCGCGCCCGGGCCGCTGCCCGGCAGCCCGCCCGTCGCGGCCGGCGGCAGTGCCGGTGCGGGATCGGTGGCGGCCGTGGCGGCCGGCAGGGTCACCTCGAGCAGGCGCTTCTGCGGCGGATAGCACACGCCTGCATCGGCGCAGCCCTGGTAGCGCACCTCCAGCTGCACGCGGCTGGTGCCGGGATCGGCGATGCCGCTCTGCACCGCGTTCAGTTCGTCGCGGTAGGTCTCCACCTCGCCGAAGTACGGGTCGGTCTTCTTGTGGCCGGCCGGCAACTGCAGGGTCGGGTTGGGCTTGAAGCCGCCGATCACCTTCACCGCGATGCGGTGCCGGTACAGGTAGTAGCCCTTGGCGATGTCCCAGTGCAGCGCGATGCGGCCGCGTTCGGGCGCCTGCGCGCTCAGCGCGAAGGCCTGGTCCACCGGCAGCAGGTCCTTTTCGCTGATCGCCAGGGCGGGGAAGGCGGCCACGGCCAGCAGGCACAGGGCGGCGAGGCGGTGCAGCAGGGTCATCGGCTTACGGTTCCTCACGGGTTTCGGCATGCACCCACTGCAGGTAGGCCGGCAGGCCGCCGGCGACCTCGAGTTCGACCAGTTCGGGGACCTCGTACGGGTGCAACGCGCACAGCCGCTGCCGCAACGCGGGCAGGCGGTCGGCGGCGGTCTTGATCAGCAGCAGCACCTCCTCGCCCTGTTCCACCTCGCCTTGCCAGCGGTAGGTGGACTGCACGCCGGGCAGGCGGCTGACGCAGGCGGCCAGGCGTTCGTCGACCAGCGCCTGGGCGACCCGCGCGGCGCTGGCCGGATCGGGGCAGGTGCTGAGCAGCAAGCGGAGGGCGGGCGCGGACATGCGGCCGACAGTATAGGGATGCCGGCCGCGCTTTGGCGGCGCCGGCCGGTGGCCGGCGGCCGCGCATCCACAATCCCCGGCTTTTTAAGCAGCTAGATGGCTGATCATCCCCGCCCGCTGCAAATGCAGCGGGCGAGGCACCACGGCTCAGTTGAGCAACTGGCAACTGGCCGGCTTGGCGGAAGTGAACAGCGACGAGGTCGCCCACTCCGGGTGGTCGATGAACGGGTTGCGGTTGCCCTGGAAGCTGTAGATCACCTCGTTGCGGGCGCGCTCGGCGTCGTCCGGCGGATCCTGCTGGCTCCACGCGATCAGGGTCGACAGCAGGCCCATGTAGGCCGGCGAGGACGAGGTCTTGACGATCTTGCTGCGGTCGTCGGTCAGCTCCAGGTCCGGCTCGGACTGCCCGGTCTTGGCATCCACGCCACCCTCATAGCGGATCGCCATGTACATCACCGCACGCGCCATGTCGCCCTTGCGGTGGTCCCACACCTCGAAGGTGCCGCTGTTGCCGTCCGGGGTGCGCACCCAGTTGGAATTGCCCGGGTAGCGGCCGCTGCCGCCGCCGAAGCCGGCGTTGGCCTCGGTGGCGCGCTCGCCGCAGTTGCTGTCGCACTTGGCGTAGGGCTTGTTGCCGCGGTCGGCGTTCCAGGTGGCGTCGGTCAGGTACAGCATGTGGGTGTCGGTGTACGGCGCGTAGGGTAGGCCCTTGTTGCCGGTGGCGGTGCCGAAGCCCAGCGAGTTCGGCCAGCTGTGCTCGCGGTTGTACTTCAGGCCGCTGCCGCTGCCGGCACGGTCGGTGCCCTTGGCATAGCTGCGGTTGCGGTAGGCGTCGAGGACGCGCTGGCTGTTGTTCGGATCCTCGTCGGCGATCTCCAGGATGGCCCAGGTGTCGGTGCCGGAGCTGCTGCTGTACGGATAGACGGTGTGGCCCTTGATCGTCTCGTGCAGCGAGCAGCGCAGCTGGCTGGGGCTGGAGGTGTTGACCCGCGAGTAGTAGCTGCCGGCGCCATTGCCGCCGCCGCCCGAGCCGCTGGCGACGTTGAAGGCGACGCTGCGATCCTGCGCCGGATGCGCGCCGTCGGCATCGCTCACGCGTGCGGCGACGATGCTCAGGGTGCAGCTCTCGCCGGCCTTCAGCGCGGTGTTGGTGGACAGCGCGAACTGGGTGCCGCTGCTGGGGTAGGTCAGCGCCACGCTGCCGGACTGCTGGCAGCTCAGGCCGAACGCACCGCTGGCCAGGCTCACCGCCTCGCTGAAGGTCACCGCCAGGTCGCCGGCGGCGGGGAAGTCGGTGGCGCCCTGGGTCGGGGTGGTGGCGGTCACGGTCGGCGCGGCGTTGCTGCCGCCGCCGCCGGCGAAGGTCTGGCCGTTGTTGCAGGCGCCGAAGGTGCTGGTGGCGCTGTCGCTCCAGCTGAAGTCGGCCGCGGCGCTGCCGTTGCCGCGCAGCTGCAGCGAGGTGCCGGCCGGGGTGCTGTTGCTCTCGCTGACCGGCAGGTTCTGGCTGGTCATGCCCGCGGCGGGGCCGCCGCCGCCGGTGATGGCTCCCTCGTAGCTGAGGAACTGCACCACCTTGCCGTTGCCGTCGACCAGCGCCAGGCCGTCGTTGGGCCCGTTCTGGATGCCGTTGCTGGCGTAGCTGACGGTGGCGATGCGCACCTGCCCGCCGCAGCTGACCAGGTTGCCGGCCGGCACCGCGCTGTTGGCGTAGACGGCGGCCGACCCCGGGTTGCTGCCGTTGTACAGGTAGACGCGGTAGCCGCTCAGGCTCTCCCCGGCGGTGGCGACGATCTCCACGCCTTCGCCGGTGTCGCCGGCGGCGGTGGCATCGTCGTAATGCAATTCATTGATGAATACGGCGGCCTGGGCCGGCCCGGCAAGGGCGAGCAGGCAGGCCAGCGGCAGCGCAACGGCGGATGGCTTCATCGACAACTCCTTTTGGTGACGGATCCCCCCATGGGTCCGCGCTCAGCCTAGCCTGCCTCTGTGACACTGTGACGGGATTCGGTCACTGCTTGCCACCGAATGCACGTTCCTGGCAAAAATTTTTTGCCTCCCGCCCTTGAAAGCCCCGGCCGCGGCACTACATCAGGCGCATCCCGGCGCTACCGGGTTTTTTCGCGAGCGTTGCTGGCAGTCGTCATGGGCGAGTGCTAACATCGCCGGCCTTTCCTAGACCAATCAATCACTTAAGAGGTCTCACTCAATGAGCATCAAGCCGCTTCACGACCGCGTCGTAGTCAAGCCGATCGAAGCCGACGAAATCTCCGCCGGCGGCATCGTGATCCCGGATTCGGCCAAGGAAAAGTCCACCAAGGGTGAAGTTGTGGCCGTCGGCGCCGGCAAGCCGCTGGACAACGGCAGCGTGCGCGCCCCGGCCCTGAAGGTCGGCGACAAGGTCATCTACGGCCAGTACGCCGGTTCCAGCTACAAGGCCGAAGGCGTCGAGTACAAGGTGCTGCGCGAAGACGACGTTCTGGCGATCGTCGGCTAAGAGCGCCGCCGATCGCGGGAATCGGGAATGGTGAATCGGGAATCGGTCAGGCGCCTTCGTCGCCCGCGATTTCCGTCCCGTCCCGACCGCCCGCTCTTGATCTGCCTATTCCCTGTTCTCCATTCCCTATTCCCGAGGTAACTCAACATGGCTGCCAAAGATATCCGTTTCGGTGAAGACGCCCGTTCGCGCATGGTGCGCGGCGTCAACATCCTCGCCAATGCCGTCAAGGCCACCCTGGGCCCGAAGGGCCGCAACGTCGTGCTCGAGAAGAGCTTCGGCGCGCCGACCATCACCAAGGACGGCGTCTCCGTCGCCAAGGAAATCGAACTGGCCGACAAGTTCGAGAACATGGGCGCGCAGATGGTGAAGGAAGTCGCCTCCAAGACCTCCGACAACGCCGGCGACGGCACCACCACCGCCACCGTGCTGGCGCAGGCGCTGATCCGCGAAGGTTCCAAGGCGGTCGCCGCCGGCATGAACCCGATGGACCTCAAGCGCGGCATCGACAAGGCCGTCGTGGCCGCCGTGGCCGAGCTGAAGAAGATCAGCAAGCCCACCGCCGACGACAAGGCCATCGCCCAGGTCGGCACCATCTCCGCCAACTCCGACGAGTCGATCGGCAACATCATCGCCGACGCGATGAAGAAGGTCGGCAAGGAAGGCGTGATCACGGTCGAGGAAGGCTCGGGCCTGGAGAACGAGCTGGACGTGGTCGAGGGCATGCAGTTCGACCGCGGCTACCTGTCGCCGTACTTCATCAACAACCAGCAGAGCCAGCAGGCCGACCTGGACGACCCGTTCGTGCTGCTGCACGACAAGAAGATCTCCAACGTGCGTGACCTGCTGCCGGTGCTGGAAGGCGTGGCCAAGGCCGGCAAGCCGCTGCTGATCGTCGCCGAGGAAGTGGAAGGCGAGGCGCTCGCGACCCTGGTGGTCAACACCATCCGCGGCATCGTCAAGGTCGTGGCGGTCAAGGCCCCGGGCTTCGGTGACCGTCGCAAGGCGATGCTGGAAGACATGGCCGTGCTGACCGGCGGCACCGTGATCTCCGAGGAAGTGGGCCTGGCGCTGGAGAAGGCGACCATCAAGGACCTGGGCCGCGCCAAGAAGGTGCAGGTCTCCAAGGAGAACACCACCATCATCGACGGCGCCGGCGACACCTCGGCGATCGAGTCGCGCATCAAGCAGATCAAGGCGCAGATCGAGGAGACCTCTTCGGACTACGACCGCGAGAAGCTGCAGGAGCGCGTGGCCAAGCTGGCCGGCGGCGTGGCGGTGATCAAGGTCGGTGCCTCGACCGAGATCGAGATGAAGGAAAAGAAGGCGCGCGTCGAAGACGCCCTGCACGCGACCCGTGCGGCGGTGGAAGAAGGCGTGGTCCCGGGCGGCGGCGTGGCGCTGGTGCGCGCGCTGAGCGCGATCGGCGAGCTGAAGGGCGCCAATGAAGATCAGACCCACGGTATCCAGATCGCGCTGCGCGCGATGGAAGCGCCGCTGCGCGAGATCGTCACCAACGCCGGCGAAGAGCCGTCCGTGATCCTCAACAAGGTCAAGGAAGGCAGCGGCAACTTCGGCTACAACGCCGCCAACGGCGAGTTCGGCGACATGGTCGAGTTCGGCATCCTGGATCCGACCAAGGTGACCCGTTCGGCGCTGCAGAACGCCGCCTCGATCGCCGGCCTGATGATCACCACCGAAGCGATGGTGGCCGAGGCCCCGAAGAAGGAAGAGCCGGCCGCTCCGGGCGGCATGGGCGGCGGCATGGGCGGCATGGGCGGCATGGATTTCTGATCCAGCCGGCCTCGGCCGACCTGTTCCACGCAGTCGAAAGGAGCCCCGCAGCGATGCGGGGCTCTTTTTTTGTGTCGGCGGCATGGCGGCATGCCGATGCGTTTGTCTGCGTGTTCGTGCGCCCTGGCCAACGCCGCGGCGCATCCACGGATCGCGCCGCGGCAGAACCTGCTTTACCGAGCGTCTGTAGGGCACTTTGGTAAAGACGGCGTAGCCATGTTGCAGGAGCGGCTTCAGCCGCGACGAGGCGCTGCCGGGAATGCCTGTCGCGGCAGAAGCCGGTCCCGCGAGGACAACGGCGTTTCTCGCCGAGCTGCGGTAAGCAGCGAAGCGGGTCATGGAAGCTGCCTGTGCCGGGCTTGTGCGATCTCCCCGACCGAGGTGCGGCACAGGCGTGCCAGGCGGCAGTGACCCAACCGGACGGATGCGAGTGCAGGCTTCGCTCCATGCGCCTCAAACACCACGAGACGCTGCGCGCCGGACCCTTGCCCCAACCCCTCTCTCAACGGAAGAGGGGCACGCGATCGCGATGCGCATGCAGCCCATCGTTGCCCAGCAGCGTCTCCGCCAGAGGTGCGGCTGGCACGGCCTGCGGTGGCGATACGGCGAGAATCGACGCGCTGCGCGGCGAATCGCGCACAACGCGCAATCGTCTACAAGTGCGCTGTAGCCGCGTGTTGACAGCGTTGTCAGCGCCATGCAGGTTAGAAACTCACGGGCGCAGGGGATCTGCACGCCCGCATGTTCGTCCTTTTGTTTGCGTCGCGGCCGGCGCACGGTGGCGCGTGCCTGCGGCATGCGCAGCACGGTCGTGGGCGCGGCGCAGCGAAGAGGGCGCCGCAGGTCGTGTTCGCACGGCGCTGCTTCCATCCGCTGCCGGGGACACCGCATGCCACTTCGCTCATCCACCACCCTCGCGTTCGGCATCGTGCTGGCGCTGTACGGCGCTGCCGAGGCGCGCGCGCAGGACGCCGACACCGCCACGCCCAAGGCCGCCACCACCGACCTTGGCCAGGTCATGGTCACCGGCTCGCGGATCAAGCGCTCGGAAGTGGAGGGGGCCGAACCGGTGCTGACGATCAGTGCGCAGCAGATCCAGCAGGAAGGCTTCCTCACCGTCTACGACGTGCTCAGCACGCTCAACCAGCAGGGCAGCGTCGAGGCCGACACCAAGTACGGCTCGCACACGCCCAACGCCTCGCCGGTGAGCCTGCGCGACCTTGGCCCCGGACGCACCCTGCTGCTGGTCAACGGCCACCGCGTCGCCGACTACCCGCAGCCGTACGCCGGCGAGAGCAACTTCGCCAACTACGCCAACATCCCCTCCGCGGCGGTGGAGCGCATCGAGATCCTCACCGGCGGCGCCTCGGCCATCTACGGTTCGGACGCGGTCGCCGGCGTCATCAACGTGATCCTCAAGCAAGGCTACGAGGGCAACCAGGTGCGCCTGCGCGGCGGCACCGCCACCGCCGGCGGGCGCGACGTGGTCGACCTGTCCTGGGTCGGCGGGCGCAGCGGCGACACGTGGAACCTGACCTACGCGCTGCAGTGGACCCGGCGCGATCCGCTGTCGGTCGGCGAGCGGCCGAAGATGGACGACCAGGACGACGAGTCCTACAGCAACTGGACCGCGCAGGCGCGCAAGTACGGCTTCAATCCGTTCACCGGCCTGAGCCTGGTCGACGCCGGCAACAACACGCGCCTGGCGCCGCCCAGCGGCACCTGTGCGCGCTTCGGCGGCCAGTTCGTCGACGCGCAGCGGCTGAGCTACGACTACAACAGCGACACCGTGCGCAACCTCGGCGGTTACTGCGGCATGGCCCACGACTACGCCGACTGGCTGGCCGCCAGCGGCGGCGACAGCGGCTCGGCGTATCTGTACGGCACCTTCGACTTCGACAACGGCGTGCAGGCCTGGAGCACGCTGTCCACGACCAAGAGCGTCGGCTACTGGACCTACGACCCGCCCTACGTCTACCTCGGCCCGTTCCACGACACCGGCAGCGACCGCGACCTGTACGCGATCCGCCAGCTCACCCGCTACGAATCCGGCGGCTGGAAGAACCTGGCCAACACCACCAGGGAACTGTCCTGGGACCTGAGTGCCGGCCTCAAGGGCCGCCTCGCCGATCGCTTCGACTGGGAAGTGGCGGTGGGCCGCGCGCGCTACACCGTCGACGAATACGTGCGCACCGTGGACACGCAGAAGGCCACCGCCTACTTTCTCGGCCCGCAACTGGGCAGCACCGCCGACGGCACGCCGATCTACGATCTCGACGAGTCGCGCTGGTACCAGCCGCTGACCGGCGCGCAATACAACGACCTGGCGGTGAAGGCACACAACCGCGCCGATTCCTGGGTCAACCAGGCCAGCGCCAACATCACCGGCGAGCTGCTGCAGGGCTGGGCCGGGCCGATCAAGTTCGCCGCGGTCGGCGAAGTGGCCAAGCAGGGCTATCGGCTGTCGCCCGATCCCTGTGCCAACACCTGCTATCCGCTGGACGTGGTCGACTACGGCGGCGGCGAGCGCCTGCGCTACTCCGGCGGCATCGAGTTCGACGTGCCGCTGTTGTCCACGCTCAACGCCAGCCTGGCGGCGCGCCACGACCGCTACGGCGACTACCGCGCCTACGGCAGCGACCTCGGCGCGGCGATCGGCACCCAGCGCGACACCACCTGGAGCGCCGGCCTGGAATGGCGGCCGCTGAGCACGCTGCTGCTGCGAGGCAGCGTCGCCACCAGTTTCCGCGCCCCGGACATGCACTACGTGCTCGGCGAACCCAGCTCCACCCAGCAGACCGTGATCGACCAGTACCGCTGCATCCAGAAGGGCTACTACCTCACCGGCGGCTGCAGTGCCGAGAACAGCGACGTGTTCTACCTGATGCAGGTCAATCGCCGCGGCACCCCGGACCTGGAATCGGAGCATGGCCGCTCGGTCACCGCCGGCTTCGTCTGGGACATCGCCGAGGGCCTGTCGCTGACCGCGGACTACTACCGGATTCGCTTGCAGGACATGATCAAGGACCTCAACCGCGACGAGGTGCTCAGCGCCGAAGCCGGCTGCCGCACCGGCCTGACCACCGCCGGCGGCGTGTGGGTCAATCCCGGCGGCGCCGAGTACTGCGCGCGCATCCTTTCGCGCGTGGCGCGCGATGCCGACGGTCGCGTCACCGGCATCGAGCAGGGGCCGATCAACATCGCGCAGATGCACGTGTCCGGCGTCGACGCCTCGCTGAAGTACCGCCTCAACACCGCGCGCTGGGGCAACTTCAGTGTCGCCCTGGATTACAACAACCTGATCGGCTACCACGAGCAGACCTACCGCACCGACGACGACAAGAACCTGCGCGACCAGAAGATCCGCAGCAAGCTGCGCGGCAGCGTGCACTGGGAGAACGGCGGCCCGCTGGACCTGACCGTGTACGCCAAGCGTTTCGGCTCCACCCAGGCGGTGAACTGGGGCACCTGCACTCGCTTCGACGACGGCTACCAGCCCAGCCCTTCCGACGCCTGCCGCGTCACCGACAGCGGCAACCGCCACTTCGGCGAGAGCACCACGCGTTACTTCGGTCGCGTCGGCCCGGCGCTGTACTGGAACCTCACCGCCGGCTACCGCATCGCCCCGAAGATGAAGGTCAACCTGTACATCAACAACGTGCTCGATACCGTCGGCTACGACAACAAGGAGCGCTACTACGGCTACCAGTTCTACAACACCACCCTGTACGACGCGATCGGCCGCGAGGTGGCGATGGAATATGTGCTGGATTTCTGAGGGGCCGGGATTCGGGAGTGGGGATTCGGCATGCGGGATGCGCTCTAGCCCCTCTCCCTCCGGGAGAGGGGTTGGGGTGAGGGTCCGGAGCGCGCAGCGCCACGTAAGAACCCACGCGTCAAAGGCTCCTGCGCGATGACGGCGACATCATGGCCCTACCGCCGCGTTGAACCGCTTTTCCGATTCCCCATTCCCGGTTCCCCTTTCCCGGCTCCACAAGTTGCTGATGCAACTGTGGCGCTGCCGCAAACCCTGTGCTATCACTAGTTCCCATGAACGCTTCCTGCCGCAGCTTTTACTTTTGGTATTACGGTTTTCCGATGCCGCTGGCGGAGGAAGGATCGCGTTCACCCTGAAGGACACTTCAGCCGCAATCCCGAAAGCCGCCAGCGAACCTGGCGGCTTTTTTCATGCCGCCGGATCTGGCCCCCACCCAGCCCCCCGACGAGACACGCACATGGCCCCGCACACCGACGATCTGCGCATCCGCAAGATCGAACCGCTGACCCCGCCCTCCCAGCTGCAGGCGCTGCTGCCCTGCGACGAGGAGGCCTCGCAGACCGTCGCCGCCGCGCGCGCGGCGCTGCACGAGATCCTGCACGGCCGCGACGACCGCCTGGCGGTGGTGATCGGTCCTTGCTCGATCCACGACCCGGTCGCGGCGATGGAGTACGCGCAGCGCCTGCGCCCGCTGCGCGAGACCTACGGCGATGCGCTGGAGATCGTGATGCGGGTGTACTTCGAAAAGCCGCGCACCACGGTCGGCTGGAAGGGCCTGATCAACGACCCCAACCTCGACGGCAGCTTCGACATCAACAAGGGCCTGCGCCTGGCGCGCGGCCTGCTGCGCGACATCAACCGACTGGGTCTGCCGGCCGGCGTGGAGTTCCTCGACATCATCTCGCCGCAGTACATCGCCGACCTGGTGGCCTGGGGCGCGATCGGCGCGCGCACCACCGAGAGCCAGGTGCACCGCGAGATGGCGTCCGGCCTGTCGTGCCCGGTGGGCTTCAAGAACGGCACCAGCGGCGACGTCAAGATCGCGGTCGATGCGGTCGGCGCGGCCTCGCATCCGCACCATTTCCTGGCGGTGACCAAGGACGGGCAGACCGCGGTGGCGGCCACCGCCGGCAACCCGGACTGCCACGTGATCCTGCGCGGCGGCACCCAGCCCAACTACGACGCCGACAGCGTCGCCGCGGCGGCGCAGGTGCTGGAGAAGGCCGGCCTGCCGGCGCGACTGATGGTCGACGCCAGCCACGCCAACAGCGGCAAGAACCCGGACAACCAGCCCAAGGTAATCGAGGACATCGCCCGCCAGCTCGAGGCTGGGCAGACCCGCATCGTCGGCGCCATGGTCGAGAGCCACCTGCGCGGCGGCCGCCAGGACCTGGTCGCGGGCCAGCCGCTGGTCTACGGCCAGAGCATCACCGACGGCTGCATCGACTGGGATACCTCGGTGCAGGTGCTTGAGCGGCTGGCGCAGGCGGTACGCGCACGGCGCCAGGCGCGCGTGGCGCAGGCGGCCTGAGCTCGGTGGTGGGAGAAACGCACGCAGCCTGACCGGCTGCGTGCGTTGGGGGGCGGGGGAGGCCCGGAAGAGGGGCCGGACGCGCCGCCGAATGCGAAGGGAGAGAGCTTCGGTATCGACGGCTGCGTGCCGGTGATGACGTTATCCGCCCATCCGGTGACCACGGTATGCCGGTGTGTGGCAGCGGCTGGCAAGGTGTTGGCGAGGCGTTAAGACCTGTTGTCGCCGGTTCAGCGCGACGGCGTGGAAGTGGCGCGATGGGATGTACAAGCCGCGCATTGATGGGCCGGGGGCATAGCGGCGATCGCCTGCCGGACGCACCAGGCCCTGCTCGGCGCGACGCTGTTCCAGCGCCATGCGCGTGGGATCAAGTTGACCGCCGAAGATCGACAACTGGCCGATGCCGCCAGCGCAGCGTTGGCCGACATCGGGGTCTGACCGATAGGTGCTGCCCGAGTCGCATGCGCGCATGTGCGGACGCCGCTGCTGGCGAAACCGGCCACCGTGTCGATAATGCCTGCATGGCCGCCGACTCGCCCTGGTTCCTGTACCTGCTCGAATGCCGCAACGGCAGCTACTACGCCGGCATCACCCCGGACCTGCAGGCACGCTTCCAGGCGCACCTGCGCGGCGCCGGTGCCAAGTACACCCGCGCCAACCCGCCGGTGCGGCTGCTGGCAAGCCGTGCCTATCCCGACCGCGCCGCCGCCTCGCGCGCCGAGTACGTGCTCAAGCAGTTGCCGCGCGGCCGCAAGCTGGCGTTCCTGACCGCGCCCGAGACCGCATCTGGCGCCGACAACCTGCAAGCGACCGCCGAATCCGCAGCGGTGTCGTAGGAGTGGCTTCAGCCGCTCCCGCGACGGTGCCGCACATTCGCGCAGATTCTGGATGCGAGAGGACCGCACTGTGGGAGGGACTTCAGTCCCGACGTGCTGTCCCGCAGTGCTCAGCGGCACTCCAGAATCATCGGCAGCCGTCGTAGGAGCGCCTTCAAGCGCGACCTCGGGAAAACGCGTTGCGGGTGGAAGCCGCTGCTACCAGGGCGCCGACCACCCGCGCAGATGTCGGGATGGCACGGGACCGCACTGTGGGAGGGACTTCAGTCCCGACGCGCGGTCCCGCAGTACTCGGCGACCTTCCAACAGAATCATCGGCAGCCGTCGTAGGAGCGCTTTCAAGCGCGACCTCGGGAAAACGCGTCGTGGCTGAAGCCGCTGCTACAAGGGCGCCGGACATTCGCGCAGATGTCGGGATGGCAGGGCTGCAATGTGGGAAGGGCTGCATGCCCCGCTGCCGATCGGTGACTCAGCCGCCCGCGTGCATCGTCCCTGTATCCAGCCAGCGCTGGTGCCAGGACAGCGCCTCGGGCAGCAGGTGCGGGGTGTGCTTGCCGTAGCTGGCGTGCAGGGCGCGATCGAAATAGTCCTGCAGTTGCGCGCGGTAGCTCGGGTCCACGCAGTGCGCGAGCAACTGTTGCGCGCGCTGCCGCGGCGGCAGGCCGCGCAGGTCGGCCAGGCCGTGCTCGGTGACGATGATGGAGACGTCGTGCTCGGTGTGGTCGACGTGGCTGACCATCGGCACGATCGAGGAGATGCTGCCGTGCTTCGCCGTGCTGGGGCTGAGGAAGATCGACAGGAAGCCGTTGCGCGCGAAGTCGCCGGAGCCGCCGATGCCGTTCATGATGCGGCTGCCCATCACGTGGGTGGAATTGACGTTGCCGTACAGGTCGGCTTCGATCATGCCGTTCATGCCGATGCAGCCCAGCCGCCGCACCAGTTCCGGATGGTTGGAGATCTCCTGCGTGCGCAGGATGATGCGCTCGCGGTAGAAGTCGATGTTGCGCTTGAACTCCTCGTTGGCCTCCGGGCTCAGCGCGAAGCCGGTGCACGAAGCGACTTTGAGCACGCCGCTGCGCAACAGGTCGAGCATGCCGTCCTGGATCACTTCGGTGAAGGCGCTGAGGTCGCGGAAGCCGCTGCTGGCCAGCCCGGCCAGCACCGCGTTGGGAATGTTGCCCACGCCGGACTGCAGCGGCAGCAGGTTCGGCGGCAGCCGGCCCTTGCCGACCTCGTGCTGGAAGAACGCGATCAGGTGCTCGGCGATGCGTTGGCTGGTGGCATCTGCGGGCGTGAACGGGCTGTTGCGGTCGGGGCCGTGGGTGCGCACCACCGCCACGATCTTGTCCGGGTCGCAGCGCAGCGATGGTTCGCCGATGCGGTCGTCGGCGTGCAGCAGCGGGATCGGCTTGCGCTGCGGCGGCAGCGCCGTGCCGTAGTACACGTCGTGCATGCCGTCGATGCCGGCCGGCTGCCAGTCGTTGACCTCGACGATCACCTTCTTCGCCAGGTCCAGCCAGGTCTTGTTGTTGCCGACCGAGGTCGACGGGATCAGGCTGCCGTCCTCGCGGATGCCGGCCACTTCCACCACCGCGGTGTCGATTTGCCCGTAGAAGCCGAACCAGACGTGCTGGGCGACGTGGCTGAGGTGGATGTCGATGTAGTCCAGCGTGCCGGCGTTGATGCGCTGGCGCGCGTCCGGGTCGGACTGGAACGGCATGCGCAGGGCGATGCCGTCGGCCTTGGCCAGCGCGCCGTCCAGCTCCGGCGCGGTGGAGGCGCCGGTCATCAGCTGGATCTTGAACGATTGCCCCTGCAGGTGCGCCGCCTCGATACGCTGCGCCAGCGCCATCGGCACCGCCTTGGGATAGCCGGAGCCGGTGAAGCCGCTCATCGCCACCGTCTCGCCGGGCTGGATCAACGCCGCTGCGGCCTCGGCGCTGACGATGCGTTCGCGCAGGCGGGGATGGAGGATACGTTCGGCGGACATGCGGCGACCATGGCGTGGGAAGGGGAGGGCAATTATCGCGGATCGGGCCGAGGCCCGCGTTGGGGTGTGTCCCCACTTTTTGCGCCTGTCGCGTGGCGGCGCATGCGGCGCAACGGACGCAGCGATGAGGATGTACGCCACGGTGTGTGCGATGTGTGCGGCGCTTCGCGCGCCGGATCCTCACCCCAACCCCTCTCCCGGTGGGAGAGGGGCGCTGGTTTCTCCGCTCTCCTTGTGGGGTCTGGTTTGCGATGGCAGGACGCAGCGCGCATGCAGCCGGTGCAATGGAGCGGCCTGGCGGCCCTGCGTGCACCGCCACGCAACGCCGGGTATGCGCCACCGTCGCTTTCACGCGTTCCACGCCGCACCGCGGCGATAGTGCGGCGGTGCCGCTCTCCGCCCGCCCACTGACCGCCGTCCATGCTCGCTACCGGCGTCTGCCGCGCGGCTGGCGCCTGCTCCTGCGCGGCCTGCTGGTCGCCTACCTGCTGTATCTGCTGGCCGGCAACGTGTTCCTCAACACGCCGCTGTTCAACTTGGCCACCAACCGCAAGCCGGAGAAGTTCCGCATGCACACCGGGCCGGCCGTCACCGTGCTGCCCGGCTTCATCACCGCCTGGAACGTGCGCATGCGCGGCCACGTGCAGCGCAATGTCTGGCAGGTGCGTGCCGACCGCGTCAGCGCGCGCATCGCGCTGCTGCCGCTGCTGCATCGCGAAGTGCGCCTGCCGTGGATGGAAGCGGTGAACGTGATCGGCGAGATGGACCGCGTCGAGGAGATGATCCCGCCACCACCGCCCAGCGACCAGGGCTGGACGCTGCGCTTCGACGCGATCCACAGCGGCACGCTGCGCCGCGCCCGCTTCGGCGATTTTGCGGTCGAGGGCAAGGGCCACGGCACAGTCGGTTTCCTCAAGCAGTTGCGTGGTGGCCCGTCGGAACTGTTCCGCTCGCAGATCGTGTTCGAGGACGCCAGCGTGCGCTACGGCAAGCGCCAGATCGCCGACCAGGCCACGCTGGACGCGCGCTTCTCGTTCCCGCGCCACTACCGCGCGCAGGCGCCGGGGCTGCGCAAGTTGGGCATCACCGACCTGGCGCTGCGCATGCATGGCCGCAGCGTGGCCCTGCGCATCGACACCGCCGGCGACACCACCAAACTCAGTACCGAACCCGGCCTGGGCCACGTGCAGGCCGATCTGCACCTGCTGCGCGGCGCGCTGCAGCCCGGCAGCACGCTCAACTGGCGGGTGCCGCTGCATGCCGGCGTGGGCGCCACCGATCGCGGTGTGCTGACGCTGCTGCTGGACGTGGAGGGCGAGGACATCCGGGCCCGCGCGCGCCTGCCCGGCCAGGTCGATCCGCGCAGCATGCTCGATGCCGACCTGCGCATCGCCGGGCGCCAGGTGCCGTTCGACGACCTGGCGGCGTTGCTGCCGCGCACCTCCGGCCGCGTGCAGGGACGCTGGCATTTCGAATCGTTGAACTGGATCAGCGACCTGCTGGTGCGCAAGCCGTGGTTCCAGCTCGACGGCGGCGGCGACGTCGCCGCCGATCTGCAGTTGCGGCAGGGCGCGCTGCAGCCCGGCAGCCGTCTCGACGTACCCGACGTGCAGGCGGTGGCGGAGATCATGCGCGTGCGCCTGAGCGGCAAGGCGCAGGCGGTCGGCCGCATCGTCGGCAGCGCCGAACAGCCGCGCACGCAACTGGACGTGCGCATGCGCCGCTTCGCGCTGGCGCCGCTGGACGCGCCCAAGGCCAGCTTTGTCGAAGGCGAGAACCTGCAACTGGACTTGCAGGGCGACGGCGCGCTGGCCACCTTGCGCGACTCGTTGCAGGCGCGGCTGCGCTTCGCCGATGCGCGCGTGCCGGACCTGCGCGCCTACAACCGCTACCTGCCGGCGGCGCAGGTGCGTGTGCTCGGCGGCGATGGCCGGCTCAGCGGCGATCTGCAGCTGGATGCGTCCGGCCAGGTCGGCCAGGGCACCTTGCGCGTGCTCGGTCGCCGGGCGCGGCTGCAGACCGCGGGCCTGGAACTGGCCGGCGATCTCGACCTGGACGCGCGGCTGCGCCGCGCTGAGCTGCAGGACAAGCGCTTCGATCTGAGCGGCAGCACCCTGCGCCTGCAGGGCGTGCGCTACGGCACCCAGCCCAGGCAGGGCGACTGGTGGGCGACGCTGCGCATTCCGCAGGGCCGCATCGCCGCGGCGGCGCCGGTGCAGGCCGATGCGCAGGTACAGATGCAGATGCGCGACGCCGGCCCGGTGCTGGCGGTGTTCGCGCAGCACAGCGATGCGCCGGCGTGGTTGCTGAAGCTGGCCGATGCCGGACAACTGCAGGCCAGCGGACAGCTGCGCTGGCGCAAGGACGCATTGTGGCTGGATCGGGTCGCGGCGGAGAACGAACGGGTGGCCTTGCGCGCGCGCCTGCGCGTGGGCGATGCCGGCACCCAGGGCGATCTGTACGCGCGCTGGGGCGTGCTCGGCGTGGGCGTGGCCTTGCGCGGCGAACAACGGCAATGGCATCTGCTCGGCGCGCGCGAGTGGTACGACAAGCAACCGGCGTGGCTGCCGGAGGCGCCGGCGCCGGCCGCATCGCCTTAGCGCCACAGAGATCGCGTTGGGCGTGCTTCGCTGGCTGCGGGTGGATGCGCTGTGCGCCGCGCCACGCCGGCATGCGAAAGCATGCAACGCGCGTATCCCCCGCTTTATCTATTCCCCATTCCCGTCTCCCCATTCCCGCCCACGCAGAATGTACTGCCCGGTATCGTTTTGCAGTGCAGCGTGCAATGTCCAAAAAAAGCGCCCAAGATCGCCCTGCATCCCGACGTGGGGGAGGGAGCAAAGCCCGCTGGCAGTTCGCTGCAAGTGGGCTTTTTTATTTCAGTCGGCGGGCATCGCGTCGCTGCCGGAAAGTGCCTCGGGTGATTGCGATAGTTGTTGCGCTAGCGCCTCCGATGCCGGCGTTCGGTTGGCCTCGCTCCACAGCAGCCGGAAGCTGGCGTGAGGCAACGGCGGCAATCCAAAGCGCTCGTCCACGGCGACCATTCCCGCTTCCAGATCTTCCTGGGGCAGGGCGGTGATGGCCAGGCCAGCCTTCACGGCGGCACGCAGTCCCTGCTGACTTGGCGAGGTGAATGCCACTCGCCAGGGGAGATCGGCGCGCTCCAGTGCAGCGGTTCCCACCTGCCGGTGCAGGCAGGGCTTGGGCGCAAAAGCGAGCGGGACTGGCACATTCGCGGCCGGCGCGAACGCTGGCGCGGCCGCCCACACGAAGCGGGTCCGGCGCAGCAGGGGCGTTGTCGGGTCGTCCTCCAGTGCGAGTGTCACCGCCAGGTCGAGGGAGCCCGCAACGATCTGCTCGTGCAGCGCGGCATAGGTATCCACCGTCACGTCCAGCCGCACCGCCGGAAACATCCGTGCGAACCGCGCCAGCATTGGCGGAAGGCGATCGCCGACGTAGCTTTCGGGGGCACCGAAACGCACCGTGCCGGACACCGGAGAACGCCGGAAACGCCGTGCGAGCGCGTCATGCGCCTGCAGCACCTGCGTCGCATGGCGAAGAAAGTCTTCGCCGTCTTCGGTCAGGCTCACCCGGCGGGTTGTGCGATTCAGCAGTGCCGTGCCGGCCTGCGCTTCCAGTTTGCGAATGTGATGGCTGATGGCCGACTGGGTGAGGTGCAGCCGTTCGCCTGCGCGCGTGAAGCCGCCAGTCTCGTTCACCGCAACGAAGGTGCGTAACAGATCCGGATCGTAGTCCATGCGATTCAGTCCATTTTTTAATTAATTCAAGAAAATTAAATCATTTCCATCATCCATTGTGTGCTCCCAGACTGGAAGTCAGCCGCTCCCAAGCCCGAATCGACCCGCCGTGCACCGGTCGGTCCGCTCGGCGCCGCGGGCGGATGTCCCTCTAGGAAAAGCCCATGACGCACCTTCCTTCCGCGCGCAGGAACACCCTCACGCTGGCGGCCGCCTGCCTGGCTTCGCTGATGTTCGGTCTGGAGATCTCCAGCGTGCCGGTGATCCTTCCCCTCCTCGAAGCGGCGCTGCACGGCAGCTTCCGCGATCTGCAGTGGATCATGAATGCCTACACCATCGCCTGCACCACCGTGCTGATGGCGACGGGCACGCTGGCCGACCGCTACGGGCGCAAGCGGATCTTCCTGATCTGCGTGTTCCTGTTCGGCGTGACCTCCTTGGTATGCGGCCTGGCAGGGAGCACGGCGCTGCTGATCGCTGGTCGCTTCCTTCAGGGGATGGCCGGGGGCGCCATGCTGGTGTGCCAGTTCGCCGTGCTCTCGCAGCAATTCGGAGACGCGACGGCCCGTGCCAAGGCGTTTGGGATCTGGGGGATCGTCTTCGGCATCGGCCTGGGTTTCGGCCCGATCATCGGTGCCGGCATCGTCGCGTTGTGGAGTTGGGAATGGGTTTTCCTTGTGCATGTTCCCATTTCCGCGATCGCCCTGGGACTGGCGCTTGTCGGTGTCGAGGAGTCGCGCGATCCGCAGCGGCGCCGTTTGGACGTCGCCGGGATCGTCTCGCTGTCGGTCGCGGTGCTCGCCTTGGCGTGGTTCATCACGCAAGGGCCGGTAACCGGCTTTGGCAGCGTTTCGTCGCTGGCGAGTCTGATCATCGCCATCGGCAGCTGCGTCGCGTTCGTTGTGGCGGAGCGCCGCGCCGACGCGCCCATGTTCGACTTCTCGGTGTTCCGCATCCGCGACTTTTCCGGCGCCCTGTTGGGCTCGATGGGCATGAACTTCAGCTTCTGGCCGCTCATGATCTATCTGCCGCTGCTGTTCCAGCATGGGCTGGGCTACGGCAACGTGGCCACCGGACTTTCGCTGCTGGCTTACACCTTGCCGACCCTGGTGCTGCCGCCGTTGGGCGAGCGGCTGGCGCTGCGCTACCGCGCGCATACCGTGATTCCTGCCGGCCTGTTTGCGATTGGAGCCGGCTTGTTGCTGATGGCGTGGGGCAGCGGCACGGTGCGGGCCAGTTGGTTGACGATGCTCCCCGGGTGCCTGCTGGCCGGTACCGGGTTGGGGATCGTCAACACCCCGGTGACCAATACCATCACCGCGTCGGTCTGCGTCGCGCGTACCGGCATGGCCTCCGGCATGGACACCAGTGCGCGCCTGATCAGCCTTGCGATCAATATCGCGGTCATGGGATTCATCCTGGTGGAGGGCGTGTTGTCCTTTCTCCGCCGGACGCTGCCGACGGTCGACGTCACGTTGCTGCGGGGGCTGGCTGAGCGGCTTTCCGGCGGAACCGCACACGCGGCGGGGCAGGGCCTCTCCACGCCGACGGTTCCGCCCGACGTCGCGGCGGCAGCCATGATCCACGGCATGCAATGGGTGATGTTGTATGGCGGCATCAGTGCCTGGATCCTCGCGCTCTGCAGCGTGATCGTGTTCGGAAGGCGTGGCGCCGAACATCGGTCTGCCGTGTCGAAAGAGGTCGCCTGATGGACGCGCGACCGAGGCGAAGGCGCTCGGCCGGTTGCCCATGACGGAAGCGCCGCGTCCTGCGCTGCGCCCGAAGCCCGGGCGCTGGGCCGTGGATTGTCCGCGGCGGCGCGTGCACATGCGCCGCCGGCGGCGCCGCTGCGCCTCGACTGCCGCGAACCGTCGTCGATGCGGGGTGCGCGGCGCCGGTTGCGTGTGCGTCAGGTCGGCATGGCCTGCGACGGCGGTTCCGGCGACGCCGGCAGTTCCGGCCGGGTCGGATCCACGGTCAGCGGCTCGTCGCTGCGCAGCAGCGCATGCGCTTCGGCTTCGCTGGCCACCGCCGGCGGCGAACCGCGCAGCGGCAGGCCGGCGGTTTCGCGCACGAAGACCATCGTTGCGATGCCCACCACCGCCGCGCCCATCAGGTAGTACGCCGGCACCAGCGGATCGCCGGTGCGCTCGACCAGCCACGCGGTGACCAGCGGCGTGGTGCCGCCGAACAGCGACACCGACACGTTGAAGGCGATCGACAGCGCGCTGTAGCGCACCGGGGTGTAGAACAGCGCCGGCAAGGTCGACGGCATCGAGCTGGTGAAGCACACCAGCGCCACGCCCAGCAGCATCAGGCCGAGGAAGATCAGCCAGTCGTTGCCGGTGCCGACCAGCCGCAGGCACGGCACCGCCAGCACCAGCAGCGCGATGCAGGCGCCGATCACCATCGGCTTGCGGCCCAGGCGATCGCTGAACAATCCGCCGAGCACGTTGAGCGGCATCATCACCAGCATCACGATGATGATCAGCAGCAGGCCCTTGCTCTCGGCATAGCCCATGGTGACGCTGAGATAGCTGGGCATGTAGGTCAGCAGCATGTAGTCGGTGACGTTGAACACCAGCACCAGGCCCACGCACTTGAGCAACTGTGGCCAGTGGATGCGGAACAGTGCGCCCAGGCCGGGCGCGTCGTGCTCGCGCTTTTCCGCCTCTTCGGCATAGGCCTGGAACGCCGGGGTTTCCTCCAGTTTCATGCGCATGTACAGGCCGAGCAGGCCCAGCGGGCCGGCGATCAGGAACGGCACGCGCCAGCCCCAGTCGTGCAGCTGCGCATCGCTCAGCGTGAAGTGCAGCGCGGTCACCGTGGCGGCGCCGGCGATGTAGCCGCCCAACGTGCCGAACTCCAGCCAGCTGCTCATGAAGCCGCGGTTGCGGTCGGTGGAGTACTCGGCGATGAAGGTCGCCGCGCCGCCGTATTCGCCGCCGGTGGAAAATCCCTGCACCAGCCGCGCCACCAGCAACAGGATCGGCGCCCAGATGCCGATGCGCGCGTAGGAGGGGATCAGGCCGATCGAGAACGTGCCCAGCGCCATCAGGATCATGGTCGCGGCCAGCACCTTCTGCCGGCCGTAGCGGTCGCCCAGCGGGCCGAACACCAGCCCGCCCAGCGGGCGCACCAGGAACGCCACGGTGAAGGTCGCGAACGTGGCGATCAGCTGCGCGGTGGGGTTGGTGCTGGGAAAGAACACGTGGCCCAGGGTCACGGCCAGGTAGCCGTACACGCCGAAGTCGAACCATTCCATCGCGTTGCCCAGCGCCGCCGCGCCGACCGCCCGCTTGAGCATGGGTTTGTCGACGACGGTGACTTCTTCCACCTGCAACTGGCGGCGGCGCTTGAACCATCCGAAATGGGCGTGGAACTCCGACATGTCTTCTCCTGTCCTGGAACGGTGAGGTGATGACCCCCGGCCCGCACGCGTCAGGCAAGCAAGACGGAACGACAGGGCGCAACGGCGCCGCACTGGTCTGCGGGGGCGATCCCGGACGGCCGCGTCAACACCACGGCGCTGCAGGATCGAAGAACGGAGCGGGCGGCGCAGGGCGCACAGGGGCTCCGTCGAGACGGCCATGATACACCATCGTCGTGACGGGGCTGGCGACAAGGTCTGCGAAACGTTGCGAAAAGTGCCGAAAAGCTGCGTTCTGCGCGGATTTCTGGAGCCGTGCGGGAATGGTCTCAGTCGTAACGTGCGACGGTGGAACGGCCTTGCGGCGTCGGATGCGCCGTCGGGTCGGGACTGAAGTCCCTCCCACAGTGCATTGCTGCACCGTGGGGTTGCCGAGAATGTGGGTGCTTCACCTGTGGGAGCGGCTTCAGCCGCGACGCGCGGTGGTGGGAGACCCAGCAAGCGTCGGACACGTCGGAATGAAGTTCCTCGTATGCAGCGCAGACAGCTCCGCCCTGGCTGGGGCCGATGCTGCAATCACGACGCTTTCCTTGCGCTCGCCGTGTCCGACGGCGCGCGTTTGATTGCATCCACGCTGCGGTCCTGTCCGCGGTCGCCGCGGGATGCCATCATCGGCCGATGGCTTCTGCTCCCTTCGCCGTTCCCGACGTCCTGCAACCCACGCTCGAACGCAGCCTGGCGCGCCTGCGCCACGCCGTCGCCGCGCAGCCGTGGCCGTCTCATCCCGGTTTCGAGGACGCGCTGGCGCGCGCGCTGCTGGCCAGCGATTTCCTGCTCGACACTCTGTGCCGGCAGCCGTCCTTGCTCGCGCACCTGACGCAGCCGGATCCGCCGCCGTTGCCGCTGCCGCAGCTGGATCCGGCGCAGCCCGCCGCATGGCCGGCGCAGTTGCGCCGCTACCGCGCGGCCGCCTCGGCGCGGCTGGTGTGGCGCGACGTGCTGGGCCTGGACGAGGTCGATGCGACCCTGGCCGGCAGCACGCGCTTGGCCGAGGACTGCCTGGCGCTGGCGCTGCAGGCGCTGGAGGGCGAGTTCGCCGCGCGCCACGGGGTGGTGCGTGCCGCCGACGGCAGCGTGCAGCGGCTGGTGGTATTCGGCCTGGGCAAGCTCGGCGGCGGCGAACTGAATTTCTCCTCCGACGTGGATCTGGTCTACGCCTATCCGCAGGGCGGCGAGTCCGACGGCGCGCGGGCGCTGGCCGCCGAGGAATACTTCGCGCGGCTCGGCCAGCGCCTGGCGCGGCTGCTCGACGAGACCACCGCCGACGGCTTCGCGCACCGCGTGGATCTGCGCCTGCGTCCGTTCGGCACGGCGGGCCGGGTGGCGCTGTCGTTCGCCGGCATGGACCAGTATTTCCAGCGCGAAGGCCGCGACTGGGAGCGCTACGCCTGGCTGAAGGCGCGCGCGGTGGCCGGCGACATCGCCGCCGGCGAGGAATGGCTGCAGGCGCTGCGCCCGTTCGTGTACCGGCGCTATCTCGACTACACCGCGCTGGACGGCCTGCGCGAGATGAAGGCGGCGATCACCGCCGAAGTGGCGCGCCACGACCGGCTGGACGACATCAAGCGCGGCGCCGGCGGCATCCGCGAGATCGAGTTCCTGGTGCAGTCGCTGCAGTTGATCCGCGGCGGCCGCGAACCCGCACTGCGCGAACGCCGCCTGTTGCCGGCGCTGCACGCGCTGGTCGCCGCCGGCCAGGTCGCCGCCGAGGACGGCGCAGCGCTCGCACAGGCGTATCGCGTCCTGCGCCAGGTGGAGAACCGCCTGCAGATGCTGCGCGATGCGCAGACCCACGCGCTGCCCGAGGATCCGCTGGACCGCGCGCGCATCGCCTTCGGCCTCGGCCATGCCGACTGGGCCGCGCTGCACGCGGCGCTGCAGGTGCAGCGCGATCGCGTCGCCGCCGAGTTCGCCGAACTGCTGGCGCCGCGCGAGCGCGCGCTGGCGCCCGATGCGCTGGCCGACTACTGGCGCAGCCTGCCCGACGCTGGCCAGGTGCAGGTGCTGCGCGAGGCTGGTTTCTCAGACCCTGACGGCGCCGACCAGGCCTTGCGCGGTTTCGTGCAGTCGCTGGGCGTGCGCACGCTCTCCGATGCCGCGCGTGCGCGCCTGGACCGGGTGCTGCCGGCGCTGCTGCATGCCGCGGCGCGCTCGGCGCAGGCCGATGCCGCCCTGCACCGCGTGCTCGGCCTGCTGCAGGCGATCCTGCGCCGGGCCAGCTACCTGGCCCTGCTCGACGAACAACCCAGCGCGCTGGCGCGGCTGGTCGACGTGCTGGCGCGCAGCGCCTTCCTGTCCGAACGGCTGGCCGCGCATCCGCTGCTGCTGGACGAACTGCTCGACAGCCGCGTGGACGGCGCGATGCCGGACCAGGCGGCGATGCAGCGGCTGTGCGATGCCGCGGTCGCCACCGCTGACGACGATCCGGAAGCTGCCTTGCGCGGCCTCAACGAAGCGCGCCAGGCGCTGAGTTTCCGCATCGCCCTGGCCACGCTGGACCGGCGCCAGCCCGCGCTCGACAGCGCCCGCCAGCTCGCGCAGCTGGCCGAGGCGGTGGTCGTGACGGTGCTGCGCCTGGCGCGTGCCGATCTGGTCGCCGCGCACGGCGAGGTGCCTGGCGGCAGTTTCGCCATCGTCGGTTACGGCAGCCTCGGCGGTGTGGAACTGGGCATCGGCTCGGACCTGGACCTGGTGTTCCTGTACGACCACCCGCCGGGCGTGGAGGCCTCGGCCGGGCCGCGGCCGCTGGAGAGCGGGCGCTGGTTCGCGCGGCTGGCGCAGAAGGTGATCGCGTTGCTCGGCGCGGTCACCGGTGGCGGCCGCCTGTACGACATCGACGTGCGCCTGCGCCCGGACGGCGGAAAGGGCGCGCTGGTGTCGTCGCTGGCCAGCTACCGCGAGTATCAGCGCGAGCGCGCCTGGACTTGGGAACACCAGGCGCTGGTGCGCGCGCGCGGCGTGGCCGGCGATGCGCCGCTGCTGCAGCAGTTCGAGCAGGTGCGCGCGCAGACCCTGGCGCGCCCGCGCGAGCCTGCAGCGCTGCGCGAGGAAGTGCGCAAGATGCGTGCGCGCATGCGTGCCGAACTCGACCGCAGCGATGCCGCGCGCTTCGACCTCAAGCAGGGCGCCGGCGGCCTGGTCGACCTGGAATTCCTGGTGCAGGCCGGCGTGCTGCTCGGCGCCGCGCAGCAGCCTGCGCTGCTGGCGCCGCGCGACACCCCGGCGCTGCTCGATGCGCTGGCGCACAGCGGCTGGCTGTCGCCTTCCATCGCTGCCAGCCTGCATGCCGCGCATGCCACGCTGGTCGAGGCCGGCCTGGCCTGCACGCTGGACCGGCGACCGCGCCTGACCGCGCCCACGGCCGAGATCGCCGCGGCGCGTGCGGCGATCCGACAGGCCGCGGTCGCGCTGGAGCTGGTGTTCGTCGAGGGCCGTGCGGACGGCGACGCGACGCGCTAGCGCGCCTGCCATCCTGACGCCAGGCGCAGGTGTGCACGTGCGATGGCGGCGGCGACACGCGTTTCTGGCAGCGTGCGTTTGCCGAATCGCGGCAGAAAACGCGTCGCCTGCGCTGTCTGCAATCCCCGGGGAGCCTGTGCACGCTGCCGCGCTACATCCGCAAACACGCCGCCTTGATCGCGGCGATCGGCGTCGGCATGCCGTTCCGCGCCGCGGTGGCGCGATTGCTACACGCTGACGTATTGAGACTGGAACCAGACCGCGTCGGGATCAGTGTCCACCACCTGGTCGGGATCCACGCCGAACAGCGCCTGGTAGGCGCGCTTCCACAGGCCGGCGCGACCGGCGCACAGGTCGTGCCACAGCGCATGGAAGGTCACTGACTCGAACACTCGCACCACGTCCACGACCTGCTCGAGGTAGGCCTGGAACAGGTAGACCCGCTCGCCGTCCACCAGGATGTTGACGTTGTGGATCAACTGCGACGGATCGCCCAGCAGCACGATGTTGACGAAGTCGCCGTCGCCGAAGGTCGGCAACGCCGCGTCCGCCAGGTACGGCGTGTTGCGCAAGGGCCGGTCGCGGCGCAGCAGCACCATTTCCAGCATCAGCGGGGCGAAGGTATTGCACGACCACGCTGGGTTGGAAACGGCGGGACTGGTCAGCGTGGCCAGCGCTGTGCCGGCCGGCTGCAGTTGCGCCAGGGTGGCGTTGAGCGCACTCAGCGCGAGGGCGGGGGTGACGTCGTGCGGCATGGGCGTGGTCTCGTCGCAGGCGCGGCGCACGGGACGTGCGCCGCCGATGGCCTGTTCAACGTCTGCCGTGGCCGCTTGTGAAGCCGCGCTTGCGCAAAGCGCGGCGCAGCCGTCAGCGCGTCGGCGCCATCCGCCACAGCAGCGCGCGGAACGGCGCCAGCAGGCACACGCCGATGCCCAGCTTCACTGCCAGGTCGCCGGCGGCCCAGCTCAGCCACGGCAGCGCCGAGCCGGCGAAGGCGATCGACCAGAAGATCGTGGTGTCCAGCGTCGCGCTGCAGGTGGTGGCGACGATCGGCGCGCGCCACCAGCGGCCGCGGCGCAGCCGGTCGAACACGGTGATGTCCAGCAACTGCGCGGCGATGAAGGCCAGGCACGAGGCCGCGGCGATGCGCGGGGTGGCGATCCAGATCGACAGCAGCACCGCCAGCGCGAAACCGCACCAGGCCACCCGCCGCGCCGCGCGCGGGCCGAAGCGGCGGTTGATCAGGTTGCTGACCAGGAACGCCAGCGGATAGCTGAAGGCGCCCCAGGTCAACCAGTCGTTGATCGGGAACTGCACCAGCACGTTCGACAGCAACACCACCGCGCCCATCGCCAGCACGGACAGCAGCAGCGCGCGCGGGGTCAGCGCGGCGAAAGTGGGCGAGGGAGCGGCAACGGACGGCACGGCGATCGGGGCAGGGGCGGCGGGCGCGCATTATCGCGGCCTGGACGCGCGATGACCAATGCCGGGCATGTGGACGATCTCAACGCCCCCGTGCGGCGTAGGAGTGGCTTCAGCCGCGACAGGGCGTATCCCGATCTCGCGTGGTCGCGGCTGAAGCCGCTCCTATCGTGGCAAACCCCACGATGAGAACCGCTGTTGCGATGCTCCAATTCCAACTTCGCCGCACCGGCACTGCCGGGAGGCTGCACTGTGGGAGGGACTTCAGTCCCGACCCGATGGCGCATCCGCTGCGCACAGTGCGCCCCGATCTCCACGCGTCGCGGCTGAAGCTGCTCCTGCAAATGGAACTCCGCGCTGGGGAACGCTGTTGCGATTCCCTATTCCCTATTCCCTATTCCCGGCTCTACCGCGGCTGAAGCCGTTCCTGCAAATGGAACTCCGCGCTGGGAACCGCTGTTGCGATTCCCCATTCCCCATTCCCCATTCCCCATTCTCGGCTTCACCGCGGCAGCGCCATCCCATCCACCGCCGCGCGGCCCACCGCCGGGTCGTCGGTGAAGAAGCCATCGATGCCGGCGTCGATCAGCGCGCGCATTTCCTTCATGCTGCCGGCGGCATTCACCGCCGCCGGGCCGCGCGCGTCCTGCAACTGCTTGGGCAGGAAATAGTTCTCCGGCCGGAACGTGTACGGAATCACCTGCAGGCCCGCCGCATGCGCATCGGCAACGAACGAGGTGGGCGGAGCCAGGGCGCCGTCGGCACTCACCGGCACGATCGCGCGCAGGTTGGGGCTGACCAGCTGCGCGTACTTGGCGATCGCGCGCAGGCCCTGTGCGCTGCCCATCTGCGCGTAGGTCGGGCCATTGCGCAACTGGTCGCCCGGGCGTTCCTTGGGATCGCCCAGCAACTGCACCAGGCGCACGTTCGGATGGGTGCTGCCCAACTTGCCGTGCAGCGATTCCAGGTTGCCGATCTCGAACGACTGGATCACCACCGGCGCCTTGCGCGTGTAGGCATGCGCATCGAGGGTGGCGACCAGCTTGTCTTCCATCGCCAGGCCGAGCCCGCGGAAGTAGGTGCCGTGCTTGATCTCGGGAATCAGCCCGATCGGCCGCCCGCGCGTGGCCGACTCGGCCGCGGTGAAGTCGATGATCTCGTCCATGGTCGGCACCTGGAACTGCCCGTCGAAGGCGGTGCCGCGCAGTTGCGGCAAGCGCTCGCGTGCGCGCAGGGTCTTCAGCTCGGCCAGGGTGAAGTCTTCGGTGAACCAGCCTTCCACGCGCTGTCCGTCGATCTGCTTGACGGTCTTGCGCGCGGCGAACTCCGGGTGCGCGGCCACGTCGGTGGTGCCGCCGATCTCGTTCTCGTGGCGCGCCACCAGCACGCCGTCCTTGGTCGAGACCAGGTCCGGCTCGATGAAGTCGGCGCCGTCGGCGATGGCCTTGGCGTAGGACGCCAGGGTGTGTTCGGGGCGCAGCGCGCTGGCGCCGCGGTGGCCGATCACCAGCGGCTTGTGCTCGCCTGGGGCGGCGGCCGGTGCGGCCGCCGCGGTGGTCGCCAACACGGCCATCGCGCATCCCAACAACCAGGAGGTGGATCGGATCATCGCATGCGTTCCGGTTCGGGGGCAGGCGGACAGGATGGACGCGCTCAGAAGCGCGCGTCCAGGGTCAGGAACGCCTGCCGCGGCGCGCTGGCGTGGAAGGCCAGCGAGCGGCCGTTCGGATCGCTGTTGCTGAAGGCGGTGAGGTTGGAGGCGTAGCGCTTGTCGGTGAGGTTGGTGACGTTCAACGACAGCTTCAGGTCCCGCAGGAACGACACCGCCCCGAAATCGTAGCCGGCGCCTGCATCGAAGGAGGTGTAGCCGCCGAAGCCCTGGTCGTTGGTGTAGGTGTAGTAGCGCTGGCCGGTGTACTTGCCGCGCAGGTTGGCGTTCCAACCGTTCCAGGTCCAGCTGAGTTCGCTGGCGAACATGCGCTTGGGCGTGTCCACGGTGGACTTGCCGGCGGTGGGGATGACCGCGCCGTTCTGCACGTAGTTGTCGTCGTAGGTGGAGCGGTTGATCGAGGCCGAGTTGTACCACTGCAGGTGCGCGGTCGGCTTCCAGATGAAGGTCAGCTCGCCGCCGCGGCTGCTCACCGAGCCGACGTTGAAGAAGCGCGTGGTGCACGCCGGGCTGGTGCCCTGCTGGATGCTCGGGCACGGGTTGAGCGAGAGCAGGCGGTTGTCGAAGGTGACGTCGTAGCCGACCAGCGAGGCCTCGAACTGGTCGCGCACCAGGCGGTAGCCGGCTTCGAAGGTCTTGGACTTCTCCGGCTGCAGCGCGCCGACGCTGGCGTCGAACGAGGCCTGGGTCACCAGCAGCGGGCCGCCGGCCCCGCCGCCCTGGAACGCGGCGATGTTCTCGGCGTAGGAGGCGAACACTTCCTGGCCCTCGGCCAGGCGGTAGCTCAGGCCGGCCTGCGGCAGCAGCGCCTTGCTGGCCTTCAGCTCGCCGTTGGCCACCGGCGCTTCCACTGCGATCCCCGGGGTCTCGCGCGCGGTCATGGTGGTGTGCGGGCTCTTGGCGCCGATGTCGAGGGTCAGGCGCTCGTCGAGCAGCTTGAAGGTGCCCTGCACGTAGGCCTGCTTGGTGGTGATGACGTAGTCCTGCGAGAACAGCCGGCGGTTCGGGTTGCTCAGGAAAATGTCGTCGTCGATCGGGCCGTCGATCCAGTAGAAGTTGCGCTCCACGTGGTGCTTGTTGCGCTCGTACCACACGCCCGCTTCCAGGTGGTGCGGGCCGATGTCCCAGCCCAGCGAGGCGATGCCGCCGGTGCGGTTGATGGTGTAGTTGGTGCTGCGGATCGAGATCGGCAGCGCCTGCGGCGTGCCCGGGTAGGACGGCTGGCCCGGCGACCACCAGTGGCCCTGGCCTTCGTTCTCGTGGTGGTAGACCTGGGTGTGCACGCTCACCGCATCGGACGGCTGGAAGTCGCCGGCCAGGTAGTACAGGTCGTCGTTGCGCAGCGCGCGGCTCTGGTAATAGGCGTCGTCGATGTTGTCCACGCCGCCGCTGTAGCCGCAACGGCTGGGGTTGCGCGTGGCCGGCGCGCAATAGGCCGCGGCCAGTGCGCGCTGCCAGTCCGGCGCATACAGGTTCCAGTCCCAGCCCAGGCCGCGGTGCAGACCGCTCTTGGACAGGTAGGCGTAGTCGGCCTGCGAGGTGCGCGAGGTGTCGACGAACGCGGTGATCTTGCCGCCTTCGAACTGGTACACGCCCTTGCCATTGAACTGCGCGGTGTGGGTCGGCGAACCCGGGGGGGCCCACATGTCGGCGTCGGCGTAGATGCCGGACAGGTAGGCGGAGAAGCCGTTGTGCTCGCCGGTATCCAGGCGCAGGTAGGTGCGGCGGTTGCTGTCCGAGCCGATGGTCTGCGCCAGGCGCACGCCGACCTCGGTGGACGGATCGTCGGAGTAGTACTGCACCGTGCCGCCGAGGTTGCTGGTGGAGGCCGTGCCCAGGCTGCCGATGCCCGAGGCCAGTTCCACGCCGCCGAAATTCTCGGCGATCAGCGCGCGGCTGATGTTCAGGCCGTTGTAGTTGCCGTAGGCGTTGTCGCCCAGCGGCAGGCCGTCGAGGGTGTAGCCCAGGCGCACGCCGTTGAAGCCACGCAGGCTGATGGTCTGCGATTCCTCGTTGGCGCCGAAGGCGTCGTTGGACTGCACGTTGACGCCGGGAATGCGGTTGAGCAGCTTCTGGATGCTGGTGCCCGGCGGCAGCACCGCCACGTCCTGCGCGGTGATGCGCTGCACCTGGCGGGTTTCGCCCTGGCCGATCACCGACACCGCATCGAGTTGCTGCACGTCGGCCGCGGCGCCATCGGCGGTGGGTTCTGCGGCAGTGGCGGCGAAGGGCGACAACAGGGCGGCGAGGATCGCCGTGCTCAGCAGGGAATGGAGAGGCATGCGCGAGGGGAATTCGTAAAGGAAGTGCGCACACGATGCGACAGCGACGTTGCAGGTTGGCGTCATCGGCGTTGCGGTTGTCATGCAGCGGTCCTGCGGCATGGCGTTCGTGTCGCAGCCGCCGGGCGCGCGATGACCGCAGGCGCGCCATCGTGCGACATCGCGGAAGAAGCGGCGTGGCGCGCGCGTGTAGACATCAATGCGATACAGAGTGTCGCCGATTGCCATGCATGACGAGTGGTGAACACATGTAGGCGTGTGTGTCGGAGACCCGGCGAAACATGCTGTTTCCAAAGTCGAAAACGGCGTCGTCCGTCAAAGTTTTGTAGTGCGCTCCTCCTCAATGATCACGCCTCGCCCAAGCCCGACGACGTGCCGATGCGTGCAGACATGAGCAGGAAGCACAGTGCCCTCGCGTCGCTCGGAGCGTCGTTCGCGTGCGCTGTTGGGCCCTCGCCTCGACAGGTCTGCGCGCGCCGTACCCTCACCCCAACCCCTCTCCCGATGGGAGAGGGGCTCAGTGTCTCCCTTCTCCCATCGGGAGAAGGTGCCCCGCAGGGGCGGATGAGGGTCCGGACGCAGGCTCGCAGCAACAAACCACGCGTGCGCTTCGCGCGCCGTACCCTCACCCCAACCCCTCTCCCGGTGGGAGAGGGGCTCAGCGTCTCCCTTCTCCCCCCGGGAGAAGGTGCCCCGCAGGGGCGGATGAGGGTACGGGCGCAGCCTCGCAGCAACAAACCACGCGTGCGCTGCGCGCGCCGCACCCTCACCCCAACCCCTCTCCCGGTGGGAGAGGGGCGCAGCGTCTCCCTTCTCCCATCGGGAGAAGGTGCCCCGAAGGGGCGGATGAGGGTACGGGCGAAGCCTCGCAGCAACGAACCACGCACGCGCTGCGCGCACCGTACCCTCACCCCAACCCCTCTCCCGGTGGGAGAGGGGCTCAGCGTCTCCCTTCTCCCCCCGGAGAAGGTGCCCCGCAGGGGCGGATGAGGGTACGGGCGCAGCCTCGTCGCAACGAACCACGCGCGCACTTCGTGCTTCCCACCCTCACTCCAACCTCTCTCCCGAGGGAAGAGGGGCCATCGATTTCCCACCGCGAGGCCGCCACGGCCTCGTCCACCCGCTCTACCCCCGGAGAGACGCCCATGCTTGATCGCATCCGCCGTCGGCCCTTGCTGGCTGCCGTGTTGTCCGCTTCCCTGCTGTGCGCGCTCGGCACCGCCAATGCCGTGCCCGACGCCTCCATCGCGGCGATGACCGCAACGCTGCGCGCCGCGCCGGTCAACTTCGACGTGCACTTGCCGTTGCGCGACCAGGCCGGCCTGGACGCGTTGCTGGCCGACATCCAGGATCCGGTCTCCCCGCAGTATCACCATTGGCTGACGCCGGCCGAATTCCAGCGCCGCTTCGCGCCGGCACCGGCGCAGGTCGCGCAGGTGCGTGCCGCGCTGCAGGCCGCGCACATGAACGTCACCGAGCAGGGCAACACCCTGCATGTCAGTGCGAGCGCGAACAACGTCGAGCGCTTGTTCGCGGCGCCGCTGACCGCCGAGGTACAGCAGGGCAGTCAGGCCCACCTCGCCGCCGCCGCGCCCCTGCAACTGCCCGCTGCGCTGCGCGACAGCGGTGCGACGGTGACCGGCCTGACCCGCGGTGTGCCGCCGATGCACGTCAACTGGCAGCGCGCAGCCACCAAGAATCCCGCCAACCGCTACGGCGCCGGCGGCACCACCTATTGGTACAACGACCTCAAGCAGGCCTACGGCTATCCGTCCTACCAGGCCACCACCGGCGCGGCCGGGCAGCAGCGCCGGCTCGACGGCACCGGCAGCACCATCGCCATCCTGATCAGCAGCGACGTGCTGGATTCGGACATCAAGGCGATGTTCGACCACGAAAACTTCAGCCGCTACGCCGCCAACCACGCCGACCCGACCCTGTACGCGCGCCACTACGTGGCCGGCGCCACGCCGGGCCTGCAGGACGGCAACGACGCCGCGGCGAGCGAGGCCGCGCTCGACGTGGAGATGGCGCTGGGCGGCGCGCCGGGCGCGCACGTGCTGCTGTACGTGATCCCGGATCTGAGCGACGCCTCGGTGCTGGCCGGCTACCGGCAGATCGTGCAGGACAACCAGGCCGATGTCGTCAGCTCCTCGTTCGGCGGCTGCGAGCTGTACTACACCGCGGCCTACAACGGCGGCAAGGATTTCACCTCGCTGCTGCGTCCCTACGATGCGGTGTTCAAGCAGGGCAACGCGCAGGGCATCACCTTCGTCGCCTCCAGTGGCGACAACGCCGGCCTGGACTGCGCCGACACGCAGTACGCGGTCGACCACAAGGACGGCCGCTTCGTCGCCGGCGTCGAACACCCGGCGGCCAGCCCGCACGTGACCGCGGTCGGCGGCGGCAACCTGCTCACTGCGTACAAGAAGGGCAGCCTGGAATCCGGCTACAAGAGCGAAAGCGCCTACGGCGATCCGCTGGAGACCGCCGACTACTACGGCGTCGGCGCGAACCTGGCCGGCGGCTACTGGGGCGCCGGTGGCGGCGTCAGCGCCCTGTTCCAGCGTCCGGCCTACCAGTTGCGTGCACTCGGCGGGACGCGCACGTCCATGCGCGCGCTGCCGGACATCGGCATGCTGGTCGGCGGCTGCCCGGGGATTGCGACGCAGCCGTGCCGTGAGGGCGACAGCTCGGTGGCCACCTACTTCAAGGGCGGCATCTCGGCGATGATCGGCACCAGCGTCGCCGCGCCGGAATTCGCCAGCGCGGTCGCGCTGCTGGTGGAGAAGCAGGGCCGCCAGGGCAATCTCAACGATTACCTGTACCGCCTGGCCGCCAATGGGCCGGAGGCGCTGCATCGCGGCATCCCCGGCTACAACGGCGTGGTCGACAACAACCAGCCGATCAAGGGCAAGTACAACTACACGGTCGGCGTGGGCACGCCGGTGGTGCGGCTGCTGATCGGCGCGCTGGATGCGGCGCCGGCCGGCGTGCCGCGTTCGCCGAGCAACCCCTGACATAGCGTGATGTGACGCGTTGGGCCCGGTTGCCGTGTCGGTGTCGTGGCAGCGACGCCGGCACGGCGGCCGATCAGGCCAGCGCCAGGCGGTCGCGGATCAGCGCGGCCACCCGCGCGGTTTCGCGCAGCGGTGCGATGCCGGCGGCGTACGCGTCGCCGGGATCTTGCGCCGGAAGTAGGCGTCCACGCGCCTGCAAAGCACGATGGAAATCCAGGGCGCGGCCACGCGCCGTCTCCGGCATCAGTACCTGCACCGGCACGCGCGTGGCGCAGGCTTCGGATAGCAGGTTCACCGAGTCCGGCGTGCACACGAGACGCTCGGCCCAGCCGAGCAGGCCGGCATAGGGATTGGCGCCGTCGTCCGCGCCGCCCCACACCATGCCCGGCACGTCGGCAAACGTGCGGCGCAAGGCCGCGGCCACCGCAGGCGGCGTGCGCCGCGATGCGCTGGCGAGGAGGCTGCCGCCGTGCGCGCGCAACTGTGCGGCGATGTCGGCGAAGGCGGCCTGTGCCTGTGCTGCGCTCCACGGCGCCAGCCCGGAGGGGCCGCCCACCAACAGACCGATGCGCGGCGAGGGCAATGCGCCCAACGCAGGAAACGCCGTGCGCCCGGCCGCCAGCCAGGCATCGTCGATCGGATGCAGGCTGCCGAGCAGGGTCAGCACATTGGGGCCGCGCAGGCGATCGTGTTCCGGCACCACCACTACGTCCCAGTGTCGCGGGTCCAGCCGCGGATCCAGGATCTGCACCACCTGGCTGCCGCGCGTGCGCAGCAGCCGCGTCGCCAGTGCCGCCTGGCGGCCGCAGCCCACGGCGAGCGGCGGCGGCTGCTGCACTGCTGCGGCGAATGTCGCGCCGTACGCATGCTGCGCGCCGGGCAGCCAGCGTGGCGCCAACCAGCGCCACGGCATGTGCGGCTGCAACACCTGCGCCTGGATCGGTGCCGCGGCCGGAAGCGCCAACGCGCTAGCCAGCGCCTCGGCCTGGCGGGCGTTGCCGGCGCGGCCATCGCTAATCGCCCAGGTCGCGTCCGATCGTTTCACGTTTGGTAGTAATCCGTTGCATCGCGGCCGGGTGTTGCGACAATCGTGCCACTCTACACTGGCCGCCTCGCATCGGGACGGCCCCACCGGCCTCCTGGCGCTTCCCTCGATCAAGGAACTTCCTCCATGTCCGACGCCTTGCACGACGCCGCCCTCGACCAGTTGTTCCGCACCGCGCGCACCCAGAACGCGTTCCTGGACAAGCCGGTCGCCGAAGACACCCTGCGTGCCCTGTACGACCTGGTGAAGTGGGGCCCGACCGCGGCCAACGGCAGCCCGGCACGCTTCGTCTTCGTCACCTCGCCGCAGGCCAAGGAAAAGCTCAAGCCGGCGCTGTCCGAGGGCAACCTGGCCAAGACCCTGGCCGCGCCGGTCACGGTGATCGTGGCCCACGACGAGGACTTCCACGAGAAGCTGCCGTATCTGTTCCCGCACACCGATGCCAAGAGCTGGTTCGACGGCCCGCGCGAAGGCCGCAGCGAAGGCGCGTTCCGCAACGGCTCGCTGCAGGGCGCCTACCTGATCCTGGCCGCGCGTGCGCTGGGCCTGGATGCCGGTCCCATGTCCGGCTTCGACAACGCCAAGGTCGATGCCGCGTTCTTCGCGGGCACTGCGATCAAATCCAACTTCCTGGTCAACCTCGGCTACGGCGATCCCAGCGGCCTGTTCCCGCGCCTGCCGCGGCTGAGTTTCGACGAGGCCGCGCGCATCGAGTGAGCGCGCGCGTTCCGCTTTCGTGTCCCACCGCAGGCCCGCGCCTGCCGCAGTTTCGTCCCATCACCCCTCCAAGGAGTTCCACCATGACCAAGACCCGCAAACTGCTGCTCCCGCTCGCCATGGCCCTGGCCGTCGTCGTCGCCCAGCCGGCCACCAGCGCCTTCGCCGCCCCGGCCGCCGCCGCTGCCGCCGCCAAGGGCGTCTCCGGCACCTACACGCTCGACCCGGCCCACACCGACGTGCTGGTGCAGTGGAGCCACTTCGGCTTCTCCAACCCGTCCGCGCACTTCGGCGACGTCGACGGCACCCTGGTCTACAACGCCCAGGACGTGAGCAAGTCCAGCGTCAACGTGACCCTGCCGCTGTCCGGCCTCAACAGCTTCACCGCCAAGTTCGACGAGCACCTGAAGAGCGCCGACTTCTTCGACGCCGCCAAGTTCCCCACTGCCACCTTCAAGAGCACCAAGGTGACCTCGGCCGGCGGCAACAAGCTGACCGTCGCCGGCGACCTGACCATCAAGGGCACGACCAAGCCGGTGGTGCTGGCGGTGACCCTCAACGGTGCCGGTCCGCACCCGATGAAGAAGGTGCCGGCGCTGGGCTTCGACGCCACCACCACGGTCAAGCGCAGCGACTTCGGCCTGGGCGCCTACGTGCCGAACGTCAGCGACGAGGTGAAGATCCGCATCACCACCGAAGCGCTGCAGGCAGCGGCCAAGTAAGGCCGCCTGTGGTCGCGGCGGCGGCGCTTCGCGCGCTGCCGTCTGCCGCAATGCAAACGCCCGCCATTCGGCGGGCGTTTGTGTTTTCGGGATCTCGCTGTGTGCAGTGCAATGAAACTGCGCGCGAAAGACGCACCGTAGGGGCGGCTTCAGCCGCGATGGCCTTACCGCGATGGTTCTTGGCGAAGCCCCGCATGCGCCCGAAGCGCCAGGCGCGTCCTTACCCTCACCCCAACCCCTCTCCCGGTGGGAGAGGGGCTGTTGCGCCGGGTTGCGGTGTGTTCGGTGCCTGCCGTCCTGCGCGTGCTTTTTGCTTTTTCGACGCGGCTTTCAGTCTTCGGCCGCGTCCCCGCCCGCCTTCCAATACCCCGTCGCGCGGATCCACTCCTTGGGCACGCCCAGGTGGCCTTCGACGAACTTGCGCATCATTCGCGCGCGGGCCGATTCGCAGGCGATCCAGTAGAACGCATCGCCGTCGGGCGGGTCGAAGTCGCGCAGGGCGCCTTCCAGCAACTGGCTGCTGCGCGCGTCCACGCCGTTGCGCTCCAGCCAGGTGATGCGCAGCTCGGCGTCGCACTCCAGCGCCTGCCGGTCGGCGTAGCCGGGGATCTCGATCAGCGCGTCGACTTCCGCGTCGGCCGGCAGGGTTTCCAGCCAGCGGCCGATCGCCGGCAGCGCGGTCTCGTCACCGATCAGCACGTACGCATCGAAATCGTCGGCGGCGACGAACGAGCCGCGCGGCCCGCCGACGACCAGCGCATCGCCCGGGTCGGCCTGCGCCGCCCAGCGGCAGGCCGGGCCGTCGCCGTGCAACACGAAGTCCAGGGTCAGTTCCTGCGCGTCGGCGTCGTAGTGGCGCGGGGTGTAGTCGCGTGCAGGCGAGGGCAGCGCGTCGGCCGGATACACCGGGCCGTGCTCGGTCATCGTCGGCAGCACGAACGCGCCTTCGGGATTGGGGAAGAACAGCTTGACGTGGTCGTCCGGCCCGGCGCTGACGAAGCCGTCCAGTTCGGGGCCGCCGACGACGATGCGGCGCATGTGCGGGGTCAGTGGTTGCGTGCGCAGCACCTGCAGATGGCGCAGGCGCAGCGGGTGGCGCAGCAGGCGGTGTTCGTGGGTCGCCATGGGAATCCTCGGAAGTGGGGGAGAGGGTTGGCAGGCGACGCGGACGCCGAAAGCGCTAATGTCCGCGTGCTGGCTGGAAGGGGAATCAGGGTGCGTTGCCATCCATGCCGTCGGCGGCGGCATGCAACAGCGCGGCGACGCGCTCGATCTCGTCCGGGCTCCAGCGCCCGTGCCGCGCCAGCAGGCCGTGCTTGATGCGGCGCATCGCCTCGCGTACGGGCGCGGGCACGTTGGCGCGCACCAGCGCACGCGCGCTGTGCTGGGTGCGCTGCAGCGCCGCGTCCACCTGCGCGCGCTCGTTGCGCACGAAGGCCTGGCCGGCTTCGGTGATCGCATAGCGCTTGCGGGTGGCGTCGGCATCGGCCTGCACCAGGCCCTGCGCTTCCAGTTGCGCCAGGGTCGGGTAGACCGTGCCGGCGCTGGGCGTGTACAGGCCATGGAACAGCTCGGCGACCGCGCGGATCAACTCGTAGCCGTGGCGCGGCTGGGTCTCGATCATCGCCAGCAGCAACAGCCGCAGGTCGCCATGGCCGAGCGGACGGGGACCGCGTGCGCCACGGCCGCGGCCGGCCCGGTCCTCCTCGAACAGGCGGTGCGCGGGGGGCGTGCCGGGGGCGTGGGGTCGTCGCATTTCGATATGTCGAATTTGATGCGAAAACGATATATCGAAGTTGTGCGGTCGGCAAGCGCTTGGCAGGCCGGGCGCGGGAGCGCGGTGGGATTGGTTCAGTCAGGACGGCAGCGCGCGTTTGCGTCCTGCGCGTGCGTGCGGTGTGCTTGGGAGTTCTGCGGGGATGAGTTGTCCAAGTTGCATCGGCCAGCGGTGGCCCTTGTGAGAGTCAGCTGGTCATGCAGTCGCGAAAAGGGAAGCCGGAAGCCGACTGACACCCTCCCTCGTCGGGACTGAAGGGCACCTCGAACAACCTGCCAGGACCTGGAGCCAGGGGTAGCATCTGTCGCAACGGCACCAGAGCAGCGCCTGATCGTGGTGGTTGGGAGGCTGAGGTGGCCGCTGGGCTACCTCAGCCGATCACGCTGGCACCATGGCCCGCTCCTGTAGCCGTGCCAGCCGCATCACGTTATGGCTGGCGACCTTCAGCCCGATCACCACCTTTGCCCGCGCCAAGCCGATGCAGCGTACGAACTTGCCGCCTTGTTGGGCCAAGCGCGCAAACGGGTGCTCGCCGAACACCCGATCCTTGGCAATGCGACGGTTCCGGCGCTTTGCTGCTTCGCTCAAGGGCTTGCGCGCATGCCCTTGATGTTGGATCGCGGGGCGGTAACCACGCCTTTTCAGGTCTGCTTCGCGCGCTGCATCGGCATACCCG